>CAZHHY010000059.1:0-10504 GCA_964532375.1 uncultured Muribaculaceae bacterium | reverse complement strand
AGTTCATTAAGTACACACGAAATTTTTTCTTCAATTATTGGAATGGCTATCTCTCTAGGTTTAAAAGTTTTAATAGCTATTATTATCTACTCTATTGGAGCATGGCTAATCAAAAAGGCAAAGGAACTAACCGAGATTATGATGGAAAAAAAAGAGATTGAAATATCTCTCAGAAGCTTTATAATTAGTTTTATTTCTATATCACTTAGAATATTACTCATTCTCACTATTATTGGCATACTTGGAATAAACACTACCTCTTTTGCTGCCATATTAGCTGCAGGTGGAGTAGCTATTGGTATGGCTTTAAGTGGTACTCTTCAAAACTTTGCTGGTGGAGTTATGATTTTACTATTCAAGCCATTTAAGGTTGGAGATTTTATCGAGGCACAGGGATATATGGGTACTATAAGAGAGATACGTATTACCAATACCTTTATGACCACCCCAGATAATAAAATGATTATTGTACCAAATGGCCCACTTTCTAATAATATAATTAATAACTTCTCTAGAACAGGCATAAGAAGGGTTGAATGGAAAATAGAGCTCTCTTATGGTAATAATGTTGCGAAAGCAAAGGAGCTTATACTAAAGATACTAAATGAAGATGAAAGGGTTTTACAAGACCCTGCAGTTCCCTTTGCTGGTCTAGATAAACTAGCAGATAGTAGTATTATTATAGTAGCAAGAGCTTGGGTAAAAACCGAAGATTTTTGGGGCCTCTATTTTAAAATTAATGAAGATATCTATACTAAGTTCCCAGAGAACGGATTCCTATTCCCTTTCCCACAACTAGATGTTCATCTTAAGCAAAGTTAAATATTCTGCTTTGTTATTGGGTTGGCATAAATAGATAGGAAAATCTTTTTAAGTTCTTCTTTATCTGACTCGAATCCAGATATTTTAAAGTCACAGTAGTTGTTAAACGCTATAAACTCTTCCCTACTATACTCTGCAGAGTATTTTTTGGAAGAGTTTAAAATATCATGAGCAATCATATTAGTTTTCCAGATTCGATATGTTGAATAAATACGAGAATCAATAATTTCAGCAAGTTTTTTGAATTTTTCATTTTTCTCCATTGTTGCACATAAAGAGAGTTCTGCATCATTAATTGGATCACAAAAATGGATATGGATATTTCCCTTAAACTGCATTATTCCTGTTAGGATGCTGTTAAGATCTTCGCCAGGCGCCTTTGTATATTTAGTTTTTTGGGATATATATAATTCTCTTGCTTTCAAAAAGTCACAAGGCTCATATTCATAAGAAATAGAGACTGGAGTTATTGATAATTCAGCAAAATCACTTTTAAAATTGCTAGAACCACTCATATCTAACATTTTTAAAAGACCCTGCTCGGTTATATCTACTCCATCTTTGGTTCTTCCGTTTCTTTGAGCTATCCAGACAGAAGATCTTTTGCTTGAAATGCACTTTCTAATATACTCAGATAAAAGAAGTGATGAATTGTACAACTCCCTAGGGTTTGTGCTCCTTACTACTTTTATCATTTTGTTAGACCTAGCAACATCTTCCATGAACTTATCGGTAATTAGGTTATCTCCAACAGCCATTTCAGAGGTAGTGAGGTTATTCATAAACAATATTACCTGTATCATTGCAGAGTCCAAAAGGATATCTCTATGGTTAGAAATAAATAGTTCTCTTTTGCTTTCAGACAATTTTTCTTGACCAGAATAAGTTAATTCCTTGGCAGTGTCGGCAACAATCTTCTTGATTGCATGCAACATAACCTTAGATTGAAATTCATCTCCTGTTTTTAAAGAAGATATTAACTCTTTTAGTATTTCTGGGTTTTTACCAGGAAAAAGATATGCCGAAATATTCTTAAGGATTGGATTAGCTGCTATCCTAGCTAGAGCAGGGGCTTCTTCATCACCAGCATAGGGTCTAATCTCTTTAAACTTATCTTGAACCATTATAAATATTGTTAAAGAACAAAGTTAAAAAATAATATATAATCTTTCCTAACAAACCAAATTAATAACTCTATCACATATTAATCCTTTAAGTTATTGATCTAAATTAAATTTATTGTAAATATTTTTCCCTTCGGCAGTATAGGTATAAAGAATTCTATCGCTATATGTATGTTCAACTTTTGATCTAACCATTTTCATAGTAGAATTTATCATCTTATTTTGCTCGGTAAATGGTTCGTTTGCTAGAATAAAAGTAGAAGGGAGCCACCTTTCCGGGAATAACCCTGCAAACTCTCCGCCACTCTTATACCTAGAAAGATCTTCTTGGATAGCATCTATTAGCTCTTTCGATTTAAGTTTACTCCTGTCTGCAACAATTATCGCTATTGTATAGGGAGATTGATTGTTATAAAGCATAATCTGCTGTATTATATTAGAGTTACCAGTTATAGCCTCTTCTATCCCTTCAGGTGAAAATTTCTCGCCATCACTAGATATTAGTAGAGATTTAAACCTCCCTTTCACATATAGGAATCCATCTTTATCCATATAACCAAGATCTCCTGTATGTAACCACCCATTTACTAGAGTCTCTGCTGTGGAAACATCGTTCTTCCAATATCCTGCCATAACATTCTCTCCCCGAATAATTATCTCGCCAGAAATACCTGTTTCCATCTCTTTTCCTTGAGAATCAATAATTTTCAGCTCCATAGGAGAAACTAGTATACCAGAAGAGCCAAGCTTGTGTTTATTAGGAGTATTAGTAGATATTACAGGAGTTGCCTCAGA
The DNA here is from genome assembly GCA_964532375.1 of uncultured Muribaculaceae bacterium. GTDB lineage: Bacteria > Bacteroidota > Bacteroidia > Bacteroidales > UBA932 > Bact-08. Next base: position 7,763 of record CAZHHY010000059.1, on the reverse strand, counting down.
AAGCCCATACCCTTGGAACATTGGAATACCTAATGCATAGTAGAACTTTTGCATCTCTATATCTAACAGAGCGCCTCCGCCAACAAAAAATTGTAACTCACCTCCCATTGCCCCTTTAACATTAGAAAAAATCAATCTATCGGCAAGCTTTACAATAGGATATAGTAAGATAGAAAAGCCTGTTCCTTTATTGTAGCCCTCTTTATTATACATATAAGCTATTTTGAGAGCCAAGTTAAACACCCTTTGAGTACTCTTCCCTTTAGCTTTTACACTGTTTTCAATATTTTTTCTAAAACTTTTGGCTAATGCTGGTACAGATAGAAGTATATGTGGTTTAACCTCTTTAATATTAATAGGAATATTTTTTAGAGTATCTAATCCTGTCTTACCTACTTGAACTGTTGCAACCACAGAGCCTGTTGCAATCATAATATAAAAACCAACCACATGTGCGAAACAGTGGTCTAACGGTAATATTATAAGCATCCTCCAGTTTGGAGGTATAGACATACATGAGAGAGCCTGCTCTACATTTGCTGTATAATTCCTGTGAGTAAGTATTACTCCTTTTGGATCTGCAGTTGTACCAGAGGTGTAAGTAATTGTTGCATAATCTTCATTAGTTAATGATTGTGCTATTTTAGTGAATGATTCTCTATTCTCTTTTAGATACTCTTTACCTCTCTCAATTAACTCTTCAATATAGATCTCATCGCTTTCATATGAGTCCATTTGATCAAACACAATTATGCGCTTAAGAAACTTAAGTTCTTTTTTTATTTCTCTAATTTTGACAAGCTGTCTAGACGAAACTAAGAAGGTATCTACCTCGGCATGATTAAATCTAAAAAGTAGATCGCTACTCTCTTCAATTTTTATTGAAACCGGAACATTAATTCCACCTGCATAAAAAATTCCTAATTCACTCAGTATCCAATAATTTCTACCCTCAGAAATGATTGATGCATGGTCTTCTTTGCTAAAACCCATTGAACAAAGCCCCGCCCCAATTTGTTCTGCGATTAGTTTTGAATTGGAATAGGTTGTTGGTAAAAATTCATCTTGTACCTTTTCAAGTAGTAGTGTATTATTGGGATAATTTGCTACCGACTCTTCAAAGAGGTTAATAATTGTTCTTTTTTTCATAATAATTAGGCTTTAGTATAGCAAAAATATATAATAAATGTTCAAAAGTTGTTCTCCATACTTAAAATTGTTTTGCGAAAAGGAAATTGACTGGAATTTATCGCTTACCCCAGAGCTTTTAAACAGGGCTCAAGAAGAAGATAAACTTATTTTTCTTCATATAGGATCTATTAGTAATATAGTGATTAGAGAGTCATCTTCCCAACTCTTCTCAAACAAAGATGTTCAGAATATTCTAAATGATAATTTTATTTCAATAATCGAAGATAAGGAAGATAAGCCAGAGTCCTTTCTTCTTGCCTTAGATCTTCTGTTTTTGAATCAAGATTTTTCTTACGGGCCTATGAATATTTTTATAATGCCAGATAGAAAACCAATTATTGCCTTCTCTGATTGTGATACAGAAAATTTTATAGAAATGGCTAGCTCGTTACTCCTTGCTAAAAGAGAGAAGAGAGATAAGCTAAGGGAGATGGCAGAGGCACTCTCCGAAAGAGCATTACATACTGGAGTTATATCAAACGTAGAAAGTGACTCCGAAATTTCAATTGGAGTTTTGAAGAAATATGTAGATCTATGGTTCGACAACATGTTCATCAATGGCTTAATATACAAGCTAAAGCCTTTTACACCAAATCCATCCAGTCTACTTACAATTTTAGAGTATCTTAATTATAATAACGATAGCAAATACTCATCTATTATAGAAGATATATTAGATCATCTACAATACTCTGCCTTGTTCGACCCTATAGATGGTGGATTTTTTAGGCAAGCAACAGATTACTCCTGCTTAAACTCTCTATACGAGAAGACTTTAGAAGAAAACAGCCGTTTTTTATTACTCTACTCTGCTGCTTATAAGTTTTTTGGCAAAGAATCATACAAAAAAACAGCATATCTTACATATAACTATATAATTAGCGAGCTAAGCAATGAGAAAAATGGCTTGATAAACTCAACAACCATTATAGATAAATTAGAAGATGTAGTTTACTACTCTTGCTCTATAAATGAGTTATCGATTCTTTTTCCAAATAGATACCCAGAGATAGCTATTGCTCTTGGTATGGACATGACATTGAATCGAATGAAAAAACAAGCAACTATTAGATGTGCAGATACTTATGACATTATATCTAATGAAGAACTTAAGATGCTACAATCTAGGAGAAAAGAGCACCGAGGATACTTTAAAGATATACGAGCCATCTCATCTTCTAATGCAATCGCAGTCTCTTCCATAGCTAGGGCCTCAAGCTATCTACAAGATAACAATCTTTACAACAAGGCAATAGAAATATTCGAATTTATCATCTATAATAATATAGATACATCAAATAACAGACTTTATCGCTATACATGTTATACAGATACATATCTCAACGGATATTCATCTGATTACGCTCACTTTATTGAAGCAGCAACTGAATTATATAAAATTAAAAAAGAGAAAGAATATCTAAGTGTAGCTATAAAATACACCGAATTTGTTCTGGAAAAATTCTATAAACCAATGAATGGAATGTTTAGCAAATCTGAAAAAGACGCTATAGAAGATACTGTACCATTTAAAAGAGAGTCTAATATAGATATTATAAAACCTTCGGCCAACTCAGTTATGGCTGGTAATTTACTCTCTATTTATGAGATTACAGGGAATGAAAACTATCTAAAAATTGCGCGCAAACAGCTTAATAACATGGTTCCTAACTTATTAAAATCTGGTCCAATGCTATCTAACTGGGCTCATAAAATATTAAAGCTAATTTATCTAGAATCGGGATTCACTCCTGAATAAAATTGAGCTATCTCCATAGCTTAGAAATCTAAAATCATTTGATAATGCATAATTATAAATATCTCTCCACTTTTCTCCAGTAAAAGCTGCAATTAGCAGTAGAAGAGTACTTTGTGGTTGATGAAAATTTGTAATTAGTATATCTATTAGTTTAAAATTATACCCTGGTACTATTATAATTTCAGTTTTTCTTTCAAGCAGCTCTACTTTATTGCTCTCCATCCATCCAATCAAGCTTATAAGCGATTCTTTTACAGAAATTACTTTTCCATTACTATATGGTTCCCACTGAGATACATTCTTGGGATAACCCTCTTGTAAACACTGTATACCTAACCAGTAAATACTTTCTAAAGATCTAGCTGTAGTAGTTCCTACTGCAATAATTGGTCTATTAGCCTCTACTTGTACAAGTAGCCTCTTAATAAGGGTTAGCGAGATAGAAAAATGCTCGGAATGCATCTTATGATCTTTGATCTCTTCAGATTTAACAGGCACAAAGGTACCTGCACCCACATGTAGGACTATTTGAGCACTCTCTACGCCTCTATTTTCAATCTTTGTGAGTACATTATTAGAAAAATGCAGCCCAGCAGTAGGTGCTGCCACAGAGCCTTTAAATTTAGCATATAGTGTTTGGTATCTTTCCCTATCTTGCTCTATAGATTCTCTTTTAAGATATGGTGGTATAGGAACTTTACCACATAGCTCCATAACTTCAGAAAAGGTGCAATCGCCTTTCCAAGTAAAATTAATAATATATTTATCGTTAATCTTTGCTTCTAATGTTGCTCTTAAATCAAGAGGAATAAGATTAGTGTGATTAGCAAAATCAAAATAGATCTCATTTTGCCTCCATTTTTTTGCATTCCCAACAACAGCTACCCAGCTGCAAGAATTGGTAGACGCAAAAGAGAGGTTATACTCAACCGGATTATATGGTTCAAGACAGAATATCTCTATATGAGCGCCAGATTCCTTTTTAAATAGTAGGCGAGCGGGTACCACCTTAGTATTATTAAAAATCATTAATGAATTTTTGGGTAATAACTCATCTAGATTTGAAAATTTAGACTCACTAATAGAATTGTCCTGGAATATTAGAATCTTAGAACTGTCTCTATGTTCAAGTGGAAATTTAGCAATTCTATCTTCGGGCAATAGGTATGAATATTCTCTAATCTTAATTATAGGCTCCACAATCAATTATTTTTACAAAACTATACAAATATGCATTAAGATTAAAATAAATCAAATTTACGTATTTGTTTACACTTGTAAATTACAATTATATCAATCTTAAGTTACATTTGTAATAAATAATTAAGAAATATGCTTACTTATGTAGAATACCTGAGTGGAAGCATAATAATTGATATCGAAATTATCTATATGCATTATAAGAATCAAATAACCAGTTAGTTATATATCATCATCTAAACTTAAGTATAACTTATTCGGGCCCTATCTATGCTTAAACAGCATAATTAACGATTAAATTTAGTATCTATTAATATAAATAAAAGATAATGAGAAGCTTAAGATAAATTAATGATACTATTAGTATAATAGATACATATTTTCCAAGTATGGCTTTATGATTATTGATTATAATAGCTTTAAGCACGGAAGACGAGATTTGATGTTACAAACGTAATCAACACAGCAGTTACAAATGTAATCAGAATAATGATTACATTTGTATAACTAAAGTTTACAGAAATGAAAGATCGTTTACAGCGTTTTTTAGACCTAGAGCAGCTTACTCCAGCCAAACTTGCCGATATATTAGATGTCCAAAGGTCTGGTTTGTCTCACATTCTATCTGGAAGGAACAAACCGGGTTTTGATTTTATTAACAAACTACTCATTAAATTCCCCTCTCTAAACTCTGAATGGCTAATTACAGGAAAAGGAAGGGTATATAAAGAGTCTTTAGCTGCACAAATTGAAAAAGGCAACGGGCCATCTAATAGTGAAGAGCAACCTAAAACCCTCTTCACTGCTGAAAAAGAGATGATTAGCCCAGTTTCTAGGCAAGCACATCTCCCTGAGAATCTAATATTTGAAAATGAACCTGTAGAGGTGCACGAAAAAAGGACTCTTAAGAAGGTATTAATGATCTATTCAGACAACTCTTTTATTGAGTACTTTCCTGGAGAAGATAAATAATCTTATTATTGCTATCTTTGCATGAAATATCCTTAATGATGTTTAAGATTTTAAAACCTATCTTCTTCTCCTTTTCTCCAGAAACTGCACACAACATAGTTGTAAGATTGCTGAAGTTTTTAACTATTATCCCCTTCTCTGGATGGATAATTAAATTTTTCTATGGTTATAAAGCACCAAAACTTGAAAGAGAAGTGATTGGCCTTAAATTTAGTAATCCTGTTGGTTTAGCTGCTGGATTTGACAAAAATGGCGAGATATTTAACCAACTAGGTTCTATTGGTTTTGGATTTATAGAAATTGGCTCACTAACTCCTGGAGAGCAAATTGGTAACCCTAAGCCAAGGTGCTTTAGGTTAGTAGAAGACAAAGCAATTATTAACCGAATGGGAATAAATAATAATGGTGTTAAATATGCTGTCTCTAAGCTAAAAAATAGAAAACCAGGCCTTATTGTAGGAGCAAACATTATTAAAAGTACTTCTTCTCCTAATGAAAAAGCGCCATTAGATTACGAAAAAAGCTTTGCTCAATTATATGATTTTGTAGATTATTTTGTTATAAATGTTTCCTGTCCTAATGTCAAGGGAATAACTAATCTGCAAGACATTACAGCATTATCAGAAATTATAGATCGCATAACCACACTAAGAAAATATTACGACGAATATAGACCAGTACTCTTAAAGGTATCTCCAGATCTTACTTATGAACAACTAGATGAGATAATTGATCTCATTCTTGTTTCTGGTATAGATGGTGTTGTTGCAACAAACACAACCACTACTAGAGAAAATTTAAATACCGATTCAGAAAAGGTTAAGCTAGTTGGAGATGGAGGTTTAAGCGGTGCTCCTTTGTTTAATAGAAGCCGTGATGTGGTTAAATATATATTTGACAAAACTAAAGGGATGCTTCCAATAATTGCAGTAGGAGGAATTATGACTCCAAAGCAAGCAAAAGAGATGCTAGATTCGGGAGCTTCACTAATTCAAATATATACAGGCTTTATCTATAACGGCCCAGGGTTTGTCAAGAAAATATTAAAATATCTAAATAAAGCTAGCTAAATATGATTGAAGCTTGTATATGCACAATAGGTGACGAAATTTTAATCGGACAAATTGTTGATACCAATTCGGCACTAATATCTAGGGAGTTAAATAGTATAGGCATAAAGGTTAATTCTATAATCTCTATAGGTGATGATCACTATCAAATCATTTCTATTCTTAATGATTTAACTGATAAATTTAGCATTGTTATAATAACTGGTGGATTAGGCCCCACAAAAGACGATATTACAAAGAAAGCACTAGCAGAACTCACTGGGGCAGCAGGATTCATTTTTAGCACAGATCAATATAAGTACATAGAAGAAATATTTGCTAAAAGAGGAATGCCCATGACTGAACTTAATAGAAATCAAGCAATGGTGCCAGATACCTGCAGAGTTATTCCAAATAAAAAGGGTACTGCACCTGGAATGATCTTTACTGTTAACAACAAAATAAAATCTTTACTTTTTTCGTTGCCAGGAGTTCCTTTTGAAATGGAATCCCTCCTACCCTCTGTTATAGAAGTTATTGCAAAGGAGTTTGTTCTAGAAAGCATCTCACATAAAACTATAGCAACCTTTGGAATGCCAGAATCTACCTTATCTGACTTTCTTAATGATTGGGAAAATAACCTACCCAAGGATATTAAACTAGCTTATCTTCCAAACCCAGCTTTAGGAATAAGGCTAAGACTCTCTGTATATAATGGGAGCAAAGAAGAATCTGCTAAAAGAATTGACCTATATGCTAAGGAGCTTAAATCTATTCTTACAAAGGATCTTTATTACGGCGAAGATTCTGATACTCTAGAAAGTGTTATTTCACAAAAGCTTAGAGAGTCTGGCAAAAAAATAACTGTTGCTGAATCTTGTACAGGCGGGCACATCTCTTCACTTATTACTGCAATTCCCGGCTCTTCCGATGTTTACAATGGAGGAATTGTCTGTTATAGCAACAATATTAAAATTTCCACTTTGGGTGTCAAAGAAGAGACTTTAAAAAATCATGGAGCTGTGAGCATGCAATGTGCTCAAGAAATGGCAGAAGGAGCAAAAAAATTATTCAAAAGTGACTACGCTATAGCAACAACTGGTATAGCAGGTCCAACTGGTGGATCTAATGAAAAGCCCATTGGCACCATTTGGATTGCAGTTGCAGGACCTAATAAAACTCACTCTATGGAAGCTCACTTTTTTGGTGATAGAGAGAGAAATATAATTAGGTTCTCTTCTGAAGCACTAAATTTTGCAAGAAAAATTCTAGTGAAAGAACTTTAAATTAAATACCTCATATACTGTATGTTTAACAAGATAGTTACATCGTGAAACACAATTGTTGTATATCCTAACTATTAACACTATGAAAGAGATAACTTATTTAATATTAATGATTTGTATTATGATTACTAGTTGTACTAACAAGTCTGACAACATAGACAAAGTAATTGCACAATGTGATGCAATGTTTACAACCCTCTATCCCGAGAACGAACCTGGGGCAGCAGCTTTAATAATGAAAGGCGATTCTATTATCTTTGAAAAAGGATATGGCATTGCCAACATGGAAACCATGACTCCTATAGA
>CAZHHY010000058.1:0-10626 GCA_964532375.1 uncultured Muribaculaceae bacterium | reverse complement strand
GTAGATGTTCTGTTAACGCTACCAGTAGATGTTCTGTTAACGCTACCAGTAGATGTTCTGTTAACGCTACCTGTAGATGTTCTACCAACGTTTCCGGAAGAAGAATTTCTATTTGAATTTACCGCACCTCTTGATTCTTCTGCTCTTCCATCTCTGCGGTAGATGCTTTCTGAGTACCTATTGATTATTGCTGTGGAACTATTATTTGTTGACGCACCCCTTATTTGGCTTGTACGAACATCTCTTCTTGTGTTTGACTTGTCTGAAGGAATCTCTCTTTGTGAGTAGCTGTTAATTCCTGAATTGTTTCTTCTACCATAGTAACGGTCTCTATTATTGTAATTATTGTTGGCTGCGCCATAATTACCGTAATAATAAGGATAACCCCATCCACCATAATAATTGTTGTATCCGTACATCCAAGGATAGCTGTAATAATTGTGGAAAGGAGAACCCCACATATCTATATAAAAAGGGTTGCCCCAATATCTATTTGCATAACCAGGCCAAGAACCCCATACGTATGAATTCCATACATATGCATTCCATGCTCTGTTGTAACGATGCATACTATAAAAGTTATAATATGGACTGAATGGCATATAGCCATACCATGGGTTGTACATTCCCCAATCTGAGTAGGTTAAATTGATTGTATAAGTTGGAGTTTCAAATTTTTTAAGTCTTTCTTCAAAGGATTCGCCTTCTCTTAGAATAATGTAGGATGTTTCCCTGTCGGCATCTATATATACATTACCGTCTTCATCTGCATAGACTGCCTCTACCAAAGTACCATCGCTCAAAATTTTTCTGTTGGATTCCTTAGTTTTGCCTCTAAGTGCAGCCAGTTCCTGATCTACATTTGTGTTTACTACAAGGTAGTTTCCCGAGCCGGGTTTTTGATAGATGGCATCTTCAAACTGAGTAGACGCATATCTGTTTGTAGTAGCACAAGAGCTAAGAATGATTCCTAGACCCAGTAGAATTAATGTTCTGTTTTTCATCTTGTACCTCCTGTGTTTTAAATTATTTTGTACTTTTGTGACTTTAATGATAATATACACAAAAATCGTTCCAAATGCAAAAGCTTTAGTAGGCAATGGTTGTGTTTTATAATAAGTCTGATATTAATTTAACAAAAATAGGAAAAAAATGGCAAAAGAGATTGTCAATAGAGAAGAAAATTACTCACTTTGGTACAACAATTTGGTTACTAAGGCCAATCTTGCAGAAAATTCGGCAGTAAGAGGCTGTATGGTTATTAAACCTTATGGCTACGCAATCTGGGAAAAGATGCAGGCTCAGCTAGATAAGATGTTTAAAGAGACCGGGCATGAAAATGCCTACTTTCCTCTTTTTATTCCTAAATCTTTTTTAAGCAAAGAGGCCGAACATGTAGAAGGTTTTGCTAAAGAGTGTGCTGTAGTAACTCATCACAGGCTTATGGCTAATCCAGATGGACCGGGAGTAGTGGTAGACCCAACGGCTAAACTAGAAGAGGAATTAATTGTGCGCCCAACTTCGGAAACCATTATTTGGAGCACATATAAAAATTGGATAAAATCTTATAGAGATTTGCCTCTGCTTATTAACCAGTGGGCAAATGTGGTAAGATGGGAAATGAGAACTCGTCTTTTTTTAAGAACTACCGAGTTTTTATGGCAAGAAGGGCACACTGCTCACTCTACAAGAGAAGAGGCAATAGAAGAGACAGAGAAGATGGTTCATGTATATGAGCAATTTGCTAGGGAGTTTATGGCTTTGCCCGTTATTGTTGGGCGTAAGACAGAGAGTGAGCGATTTGCAGGAGCGTTGGAAACCCTTTGTATAGAAGCTCTTATGCAAGATGGAAAAGCACTTCAGGCAGGTACTTCACATTTCTTGGGACAAAATTTCGCTAAAGCATTCGATGTTCAATTTGCCAATAAAGAGGGTGGGCTAGAATATGTTTGGGCAACTTCTTGGGGAGTTTCTACTAGGCTTATGGGCGCTCTTATAATGGCGCATAGCGATAATAATGGACTAGTTCTACCTCCAAAATTAGCACCTATCCATGTAGTGATGGTTCCAATTTATAAGACAGAAGAAGAGAACCAAAAGATATTGGCTATAATGGACCAAATAAGATTAAAACTTAAGGAGTTAGGAGTTACTTCAAAGATTGACGATAGAGATCATCTAAGATCGGGATTTAAGTTTGCAGAGTGGGAGCTTAAAGGAGTTCCAGTGAGAATTGCTATGGGCCCTAGAGACCTTGAAAAAGGTAGTGTTGAGTTGGCTAGGAGAGACACTCTTACAAAGGAATTTCGTGAAAGAGATGGCATAGAAGAGTATATAGTAACTCTACTAGAAGAAATCCAGCAAAATATCTATAACAAAGCATTGGATTTTAGAGAAAAAAGCACTATTAAAGTAGATGATTATCAGACCTTCAAAGAGAAAATTGAAGAGGGTGGCTTTTTACTTTGCCATTGGGACGGAACCGCCGAAACCGAAGAGAAAATTAAGGAAGAGACAAAAGCTACTATAAGATGTATCCCATTAGAACAGACTCACATAGAAGAGGGGAAGTGTATCTATACCGGAAAACCATCTAAACAAAGAGTGTTTTTTGCAAGAGCATATTAAATAATTATTTAATTTTACAAGAACTCTTATTTTAATGATTTATTAAATAATGACAACAGAGCATTTACCATCTAGGCAGAAAGAAATTCTAGCCAATCTTAATACGAAATCGCAAATAAAACTTGGAGTTTTCAACCAAGCCATGGAGGTTTTTAACGAATTAAAGGAGATACTCAACGAGATGAGTAACGATCTTAATGACCTTCTAGATAGTAACGATAGGCGCATTCGGTTAGAGTATAGAGACAGAGGAAAGTTTGAGGCCGAGCTTAAATTTGCCGATGATGTTCTTATCTTTAGTATGCATTCCGATGTTTTTCTTTTCGATAGAGACCACCCTGTATGGAAAAAGGGGTATGTTAAAGATGAGCCTAACAATGGCTATTGTGGGATAATAAGCATCTATAATTTTCTTTCAGATTCACTTAAATACAACCGTCCCGAAGATTTAGGCTACTTGGTTGCTAGAGTTTTTGTAAATAAAGATAAATACTTTTTATCCGAAGGTAAACGTCAAGCAGATAATTCTGTAGACTCTTTTGGTAAAAACAAACTTGGGCGAGAAGAGCTAGTTAGAATAGTTGAAACAGCAATTCTTTATACTTTATCATTTGATCTTTTAGTTCCACCGTTCGATCTTGTTAAAATTGCGAGTGTAGAACAAATAAATGACAAAATAGAGAGCGCAAAACACCAAACAGGTAAACGCATGGGTTATAAATTTAACTCAGACGATGTACTAGGTGGGTAATCTATTCTTTCTCAAGGATATAATTCATTTTTTTCAAATATCATTTCACATAGCTATGTATAGAAAGCTTTTCTTTTTTCTTTTTTTATTTATTGGTTCTGTCTCTTTTGCACAAGAAAAAATTGAGACAAATTCTAAATCTCTTCACTCACACAAATTGACGGTAGGGCAAGAACTTAGCCTTATTGTTGCATCTAAAGTAATTATACCTCAACTCACACCTCCCATACCAGAACCTAGCAGGTGGTCTGGTGGTACTTTAGTTCAGATTGGTTTTTCCCAACTATCTCTTACAAACTGGGCATCTGGGGGGTATGATAATGTTGCATTGAATACCCACTTAAATATCTATAGAAACTATGCAGTAAAAAAAGAGATGTTTTGGGAGAACCGGCTTCAAGTGGGTTACGGCTTTATTCAATCTTTTGGCGAAAGGTTCAAAAAAAGTGACGACAAGTTTATTTTTGACAGTAAACTAGGTTATAAAGCCTTTAAGGACTTCTTTGCAGCGGCCTCTTTTAATCTAAGAACTCAAATGACAAACGGATTTAATTACCCAGCAAATAAAGATGCTGTCTTGGTCTCGGCTCCTTTTGCGCCAGCCTATTTCTCTTTGGGTATAGGTATGGATTACAAGCCTATTAAACCTCTTTCAATGAACTTCTCTCCACTAACCGGTAATTTAGTAGTTGTAGAAAAAAGAGAGTTACGAACACGGTATGGTAATAAAATAGACCAACCCACTAAGCTAGAATTGGGTGCTCAGTTTAAAGTAGAATATAAACACCAAATAAATAAGCAACTAAATATAAACTCTACTCTCAATCTTTTCTCAGATTATTTAGGTAAGCCTCAAAATATTAAAGTATATTGGGATTTACTTGTAGATTCAAAGATTAATAAGTTTTTCTCGGTTAGTATAAGAACTAATCTTATTTATGATAACGACATTTTGATAGCAGATAAAGATGGTTATTCTGCACCAAGGTTGCAATTTAAAGAGATTCTATCGGTAGGCTTCTCATATACTTTTGGGGAGTTTAAAAAATAAAGAGCCAAAATCTTATAAAAATGATAGCTAAATTTAAAAAGTCTTTGTTGGAGCTTACAGAATCTAAGGATATGCACCCTGCTGCTGAATCGGCTCCTACTGTGTTACTTGCAGTGAGTGGCGGGATAGACTCTATGTGTATGGCTTATCTATTTTCAAGGATATTTTACAGCAAGTTCGCTATTGCTACTATTAATTTTTCGTTGAGAGGAGAGGAGAGCGATGGCGATGAAGACTTAGTTCATGACTGGGCCAGGAATCACGGTGTTAAGTGCTTTAGTACTACTTTTGATACCCATAAATATGCTCAAGAGAAGGGCATCTCTACTCAAATGGCAGCTCGTGATTTGAGATATAATTGGTTTGAGTTTTTAATGAAAAAACACTCTTTTGATTATTTGGCAATTGCTCATAACCTAAATGATTCAGTAGAGACTTTCTTTATTAATACCCTTAGAGGCACAGGTATCCAAGGGTTAACTGGAATAAGAAAAAAGAATGGTTATATAATAAGGCCTTTGCTAGGTATCACTCGCAAAGAGATAGCCGAGTTTGTAAAAAAGGAAAACATTCCATTTAGAGAAGATAGCTCTAATGCAGAAAGCAACTACGCAAGAAATAGATTGAGAAATTTGGTGTTTCCAGAGTTCGAGATGATAAACCAATCTTTCCTTAAAACAGTAGAGAGAGATATGGCCAATGTAGAGGCAGCAGTAGATGTGCTTCAAGATCTTTTAATACAAAAAAAAGCTGAATTATTCGATGAGTCGGCTACCAAAATATCTATTGAAGCACTGCTTAAAGAGAGCCGCCCAGATTTTTGGCTTTACGAAATTCTAAGTGAATATGGGTTTAATCCAGACCAAATTGCACAAGTAAACGATTCGCTTACTGGCCAGTCGGGCAAAGAGTTCCATTCTCAAAGCCATCTACTTATAAAAGATCGTGATTTTCTACTCCTCTATTCAAAAGGGGGCTCTGTAACTCTAAAGAGAGAGGTAAGTGAAATTGAGATTCCATCTCTTAAAATTGGAGATAGAACCGAATTTAAAGTTTGTGAAAATTGCGTTGAACTAACGCTGTACCCCAAACCAAAGGACTTCACATACAAAAAGAAAAAAGCTTTAGACAGCGACAATATTTTTATGGGAGATCTCTTTTCTTCCATTCAAGCAGAGCCTAAAGAACTTGAAAGCAATTTACCTGAGCCAGTACTATACATAGATGCCGATTTGCTGCAATTCCCACTAAAACTACGTGAGTGGCAAGATGGAGATAGATTCAAACCATTAGGTATGAAAGGCTCAAAAAAACTAAGCGACTTTATGGTAGATTTAAAACTCGATAAAGTTTCTAAAACTCAAACTCCAATTCTCCTTTCGGGAGATAAAATTGCAGCCGTTATTGGTTATAGGATTGATGAAAGATTCAGAGTAACATCAGATACTCGGCATATTCTAGAAATAGTGGTTAATTAAGTACTTATTTTAATTGAGTATTTAACATCATTAGGTTTTTATCCAAAACCAATGCTTTCCAATGCTGTTTATTCAAAGTTAAAACTGCCTGTTCCTAGAGATGAATATCCTTGGGATTAAGTAGTTAATGCACACTAGTCTTATATATTAGGTTAAGGATGATAAGTTAAGTGTGTTTAAAAAGGGCGTCAAAAAGAAATTTTTGACGCCCTTTGATTAATTAATCAGTAATTACTGTTAGTTAAAGTAGATGTTGTAAGGGAGGCGGGCGAAGTGTGTAATGCCTCTCTCTTCACGCAACTTTTCGTAGGTGTTTTCTAACATCATATAAGGGTTAGAAATTGTTTTTGCAGCAACGCTTGTTTCGGTTAGTATTTCTAGTATTTGGTCTACCATATTCTTTTTAACCGGGTACTCAACAATGCGATAGGTTTCTAGGTTACCTAAGGTTGCAGCCGATGAAATGGCTTCGGTAATACCGCCACGTTCGTCGGCAAGGCCAATGATAATAGCATCGGATCCAGCCCATACGCGCCCTTGTGCAATTTCGTCTACCTCTTCTGTAGTCATCCCTCGGCCTTCCGATACTAAAGATAGAAAGTCTGTATAGATTTGCTCAATTGCGCTTCTTACAAACTCTACTTCTTGGTTGTCTAAAGGCCTGTAGCCACTCATTATATCACTATGTTTATTAGAGTTTACAGATTCGGTATTTAAAGAGAGATGCTTGTTCATTGTCTTTTGGAAGTTAGGAATCATGCTAAACACTCCAATTGAACCAGTAAGGGTTGTATTGTTAGTGTAAATCTTGTTTGCTTTGGCAGATATCCAATAACCGCCCGATGCTGCATAATCTCCCATACTAACTACTACAGGCTTGTTTTGCATTAATAGCGAAAGTTCACGTTCAATAACATCTGAACTTTGTGCCGAACCTCCCGGTGAGTTTACACGGAATACAACTGCCTTAATTGTGCTATCTTTTCTTACTTTAGAGATATGCTCAATAAAAGAGTCGGAGGCAATATTGTTATTTGATTTACCCATTACAATATCGCCATTAGCGTAAATAATTGCAATTTTGTTTTTCTCTTTAAAATCTACTTTGTATGTAGCTTTATGGTATGCAGTGCTAGAGATCATTTTTAGATCTTTCTCCTTCTCTACCCCAAAAAGTTTAACTAGAGTATCTATCATATTATCTTTATACATAAGCCCATCTATTAGGCGTTGGTCTAAGGCATTTTGTGCAGTAGAGAGTGATAGGCTATCTGTTAATTGATTAATCTTCTCTGGAGATATCTCTCTTGCAGTTGCAATTTGAGCTACCCAAGTTTTCCAAACAGCATCTACATATGCTTGTAGCTGTTGGCGGTTTTCGGCACTCATTTTATTGCTTATAAACTGCTCTGCAGCTGCTTTGAATTTACCGTGACGAATAAGTTGAACCTCTATACCAAGTTTGTCTAGAAGGTCTTTAAAGAAGATTGAGCTTATACTAACTCCTGTTAAAGGAATCATTCCAGTAGGGCTTAAGTAAATTTTATCGGCAGAGGTAGCTAAGTAATAAGATGCTTGTGAGTAGTTATCGGCATAGGCAATAACAGCTTTCCCACTTTGGCGAAATCGTTCTATTGCAGCTTTAACTTCTTCTATATGAGTTATTCCAGCATTTAAATTGGTGAGGTTCATATAAATGAACTTTATGGCTGGGTCGGTTGCAGCCTTGTCTATTGTTTGTATAAATGAAAGTAGCCCTTGTGTTTTAGAACTACCGCTTTGCATTGGGTTTATTGATGCAAACGGGTCTTCTGTAGATTGTTCTGTTATTTTGGTTTTAAAATCTAAGCTCAAAATAGCAGATTTAGGGACTATTGGCTTAATCTCAGAAAAGGTGGCCATAGAGCCCACTATGCCTATTAGAATAAAGAATGTTAGCGTTAGAGCCAATAGAGTACCTACGAGTGTACCAAGTACAATTTTGAAGAAATTTTTCATGGCTATATTAGTTTTAGGGATAATTATTAGAATTTGGGATAATTAAGCAAATTTAAAAAAAAATGTATGAATCTGCAACATAAGATTCTATAGAGGTGCTACATCTTATTGGTAACAATCAAAAAATGATTTAAGTTTAGAGATAATATTTTTTTTATTAATACATTCTTGGTTCAGTTTTTGAAGTTTTGCTTAGTAGCGTTTTATAGAAAAGTGAAATTAATTGAGTAGATTTACACTCAGTAAACATATAAAATTATGGCACTGTTCTTTTCTCTTAATAACAAGAAAACTACTTTCTTTAGCAAAACAGCTTCTGTTTGGGTTTTCACTCTATTGCTCTTTTTCTCTCTTCTTCTACTCACTTATTCATGTAGCAACAAGCAGGTCAATTCTGATATAACTGTTATAGACTTTGTCTCTGGTCTAAACAACCCTAGAATTGTAGATTTGAACGAGATTGCTACAGATATCGAGTATATTCCTCTAGAGACAACAGATGGGTCTCTAATAGGTAAATACCCCACAGTTTCTATTGGTAATAACAGAATTTATGTTGTTTCAGACAGAAAAATGGTTAAGATTTTTGGTGCTAAAGGTAACTACCTATTTACATTTAATAAAATAGGAAGAGGACCACAAGAGTACTTATATAGCCAAGACTTTGTATTTGACAAAGAAAATGGGAATATTATTGTAAATGTAATTGTAGCTGTCAGTAGTACTCTTATGCCAAAAGTTATCACATATGATAGCCTTGGAAGATATCTTTATAGCGAGCCAAGAGTTATGGTAGATAGCCTTTATCTGCTCGCACATCAAATCAAAATTAATGACACTCTTTATTTAGGTGCAGTTCCTGCTATTACAATTAAAAAGCCAAATTTTTGGATAGCTGCTTTTCAAAAAGATGGACAGATAATAAAGAAATTTCCACCCCCTCCAATCACACAACAGCAACAAAATTATTTACCAACTCAAATTTCAACTACAAATAAAGATGGTGCAGTACCTAGGAATGTGTATAATCTTTCTCCATATCTCTACAGTGTTGGAAATTATACAAGAGTTTTTTCAAAACTTCTTGACACTTTATATTTTATTGACAGTAACTTGCATTGCAAGCCTCAATTTATAATTGATTACCGTAATATTATGGCAGATGGAACTATTCCAGAAGGTGCAAAAAGAGGAGAAGGGAAGTATGTTAGACTTCAAGAGAGAGAGTACAAAGAGTGGAAAGATTACATATTATTTAATTACGACCTTAACGAATATGCATTTGAGCCCTACGAAACATCTCTCAATGTAAGTTCTAGAGTAATTAATTTAAAACATACAGATGCTTATGCTCTGTTTAATAAGGAGAGTGCCGAGTTTACATTTATGAGAATTCCTTTTAAGGACAAGCCCGGCTTTAGAGACAACCTTAAGGGAGGGCCCCCGTTTATTCCACAGTTTATAACTCAAGATGGTAGTTATGCAGTTTCACTACTCTCTGCAGAGGAGGCGCTCGAACACGCACAAACTGGCCAAATGAAAGGAGAGTTTGCAAAGATAGCCTCAAAGACAGATAAGATGGACAACCACTTTGTGGTATTAGTAAAGCTGAAATAGGCTTGTTAAAAACTGCATAAAAGAGAATTAATTGACATAATATCACAAATCACATCGATTGATATAGTATCGTAAATATATAAAGGTATTGTCCCAATCAAACATACATAGCAATAATTTAATTTGAATTAAATATGAAAACTAGAAAAGTATCGGTCTCTTTTACGAAACGCTTGCGCTTTGCCTTATCCCTAATATTTATCTCGCTCTTGATATACTCATGTAATAGCAATAAGAAGAGCACTATTGCTAATAACCAAATAGATGTAGAGCAAGCAGTAGGCAGCGGAGCTATTTTAAATCTTAGCGATTATGCTAGTGATATACAGTATATACCATTGGAGACCAATGAGGCGTCTGTTTTGGGCACCATTAGAGATATAGCCTATGAGTCAAACAAAATTTATATTAGGGACAATAATAATCTTGTTAAAATTTTTGACAATAGTGGTAAATACCTCTCTACAATTAATAGAAGTGGTAGAGGCCCACAGGAGTATAATAGAATAGGTTCGTTTAAACCAGCACTACTAGATAGAGGAGTCTATATATTAGACAGTTCTGGAGATCTTTTTCTTTATGAGCTAGACGGTACTTTTGTTGAAAAAAGGTCACTTCCCAAAGAAGAGAGTACGAGGTTCTCCTCTTTTGCATTTTTAGACAATAATATATTTGTTGCTACCCATTCTATGAATATGAGCGATTTAGGTGCAGGCAACATAGATTACAATGTTTTTTTACTGAACGATTCGCTCGCAACTATAAGTGAAAAATCTTTTTTTCAAGCAGAAGGAGTTAAGACTACAATGGATGGAGGTAAAATTACTTCTATCTCAATTTCCATAAGAAATATATACATCCATAAATATGACAACCAAGTAAGGTTATTATTTGATTCACAAGATACTATACTTACAGTGAACAAAGAGGGTGTTTTTAAAGATGCTTATGTTTTAAATTACGGGAAATATAAAGAGAATGAAGAAGATAACGATATGCACACGGTGGGTGCTGTAAAGAAATCTATTCAAATTACCCCTCCGTTTTTCGAAACAGAAAACTATCTCTATTTAAAGTTTGATTTTGTAGAGTATGCTCCAGAA
>CAZHHY010000057.1:225-10763 GCA_964532375.1 uncultured Muribaculaceae bacterium | reverse complement strand
ACATATTGGGGAACAACCATTCCAGATGCCTCCATATTTACTCATCTCAACTATGCATTTGCAGAATTATATATGAAAAACGGTGTCTATCAAGGGTTTAAACTACAAGGGAAAGAAGATAGGTTCAGACAAATTGTGAGTCTAAAAAAACAATACCCCAATCTAAAAATTTGTCTTTCATTTTCTCACGTAGTTGACAATCCCGATAATTCTCAAGGCGGTAGCTTTAGCGCATTATCGAAATCAGATTCTCAACGCAAGGCATTCGCTGCAGATTGCAAATCGTTCGTAGAGACATGGGGAATAGATGGAATAGATATGGACTGGGAGTTCCCAGGAATTTCATGGAGCGGTGCAGCAAGCGACCCTGCAGTAGATACTCAGAATCACGTTCTGCTTATGAAGCAACTAAGAGAAACATTGGGCAACAACTACCTACTCACTTATGCAGGCTATGTTAAAGACAAAACCGCTGCTACTGGAGGATTTAAGTATATAGATGTTAAAGCAGTAGACCAATATGTAGATTTTGTAAACCTTATGACATATGATTTAGATGAAGCTCCAAAACATCAGTCGGCACTGAGTGACTCCCGTGCTTATTGGGACTGTGTTAGAACCGTGAATGCATACCGTGTAGCTGGAGTTGCATATAATAAATTAGTATTGGGCATCCCTTTTTACGGGCGTCGCTCTTTCTCGGCAAAGCCAACAGCAATTAATTATAGTGCTATACTTGCACTAGATAAGAGCCAATACAAAATAGACAATTGGGACCCTATCTCTAACACCCCATATGTTACTAATAATGGAGTCTTCTATTGTGGCTACGACAACCCAAAAAGCATAGATATAAAAGGCAAGTGGGCTATGCCTCTTGGTTTAAAGGGAATGATGTACTGGCAATATGATGGAGACGATTCTAAAGGCACTCTACGCAAGGCCACATGGAACGCAGTAATGGCAAATTAAAATTTAAATTTTGACCTATTATTTTGATAGTGGCCTATAATTTGTAAACTTAGCACATTAAATTAAAAAAACTCTATCGTATACATTATTAAATCTCTACTTATGAATATCAAAAACGGCATCAAACTTCTTATTAGTACTCTATTATTCTCTTTAATTACTGCTATTCCATTTAGTTGCGGTTCGTATGGAACAACAGAAGAAGAAATCGAAATAGCTGTGAACTACAGTATGAAAAATATTAAGCCTTTTGAAAACTCAAAGTACACAGTTAGTTACGAGATTTTACCCCTTCAATTACCCCAACAAGAGAACATCAAGATTTTCCTGAATAATATAGAGGTTTTTGAAAACTACATTATAATCTCTACACTTAGGGGTCCATTAATGATCTTTGACAAAACAGGCCGTTTTGTTAATAAAATAGGAGAGGGAGATGGGGTCGATCAACTTTCTGGCCTTTTAGACTTCATGATTAATCGTGAAGAAAATAAGATAGAAGTTATGGATACCAAGAAAGTAATTGAGTTTGATATGACAGGTGCGTGGATAAAATCTAATGATAATGAAGGCACGTATGCTGTAGAGTTTGGAATTTCTGGTGAAAAAAAAGTATTCCTAAGACAGAAAAACTCTATGTCTAATTACAGCTTTTTAATTCAGCCCCAAGCGCAAGATTTTGAATGGAAAACTGGTCAAACCAAGGTAAATTCAATTAATCCAAAGCATTTCCATACATATAAGAATTCCCTTTACTTTACAGGATATTCCAACAAAGTATATAAACTCTCGGCCCAAGATACCATGCCGCAAGTATTTGCCTATGTCAAAAACATGAACACAGACAACACAGTAAAAGACATAGACAAAGATAGATACGAAGCTCTTTGTGATCAAAAAAGTCAGTTTACTTATATCAATAACTTCTATCTTTATAATGATAACCTATTTGGGTTTTCGCTTTTAATAGGCTCAGAAGGGTTCAAAATACTTTACGACAAAGAGACTAACAACTACTACTCACACCCTCTCACAAATGTTCCGTACTCACAAAACAATAGATGGGTAGAAGAGGGAACAGAGTATTATCTTTTCCCTTCTAACAAATTCGACGAAGAGACAGCAGAAAAAATTAAAGGTATTGCGCCAGACCTTTTTAAGGCAATGGAAAATGCATCCCAAGATTATAAAATGTGGGTTATTAAAGCACATTACTCTAAAAAGGAATAATCAATTCCACTAATGCAAAAACAGAAAGATGCAGTTGACCCCACTACATTAGAACCTATTTTTCGCATTGCGATAATAGGTGGGGGAGCTGCGGGTTTTTTTGCTGCTATTTCTGTTAAAGAGAACTACCCACACGCTAGGGTAGAAATTTTCGAAAAATCAAGTAGGGTCTTAACCAAGGTTGCCGTATCTGGAGGCGGCCGTTGTAATTTAACAAACAGCTGCACAGATTTAGACGAACTTTCCCAAGCCTACCCAAGAGGCGGCAAGGAGCTCAAAAATTTACTAAGGCAATTTGGAACAACCAATACCGTTGAATGGTTTGAATCTAGAGGAGTACCACTTGTTTGCCAAGAGGATAATTGCATTTTCCCTCGTTCACAAGATTCTCGCTCAATAACAGATCTTTTACAAAAAGAGTGCAAGAGATTAGGAGTCTCTGTGAAAACAGGCTGTGAAATAAAAGAGTTAACCCCACAAGATAACGGCACAATTACATTACGTTACCAACAGCAAGGCCAAGAAAGTAAATCTTCTACACCACTTGTTAACACATATGCCTACGATAAAGTAATTGCAACAACAGGCGGTTCTCCAAAAAGAAGAGGCCTAGAGTGGCTAGAAAAACTTGGTCATAAGATTGAAGAGCCGGTTCCTTCTCTTTTCACATTCAACATACCCACAGACCCCATAAGAGAGCTAATGGGAGCAGTTATAGAAAATACCATCTTAGGCATCCAAGGTACAAAGTTAAAATCTAAAGGAGCATTACTCATAACTCATTGGGGAATGAGTGGCCCGGCAGTTCTTAAGCTCTCTTCCTACGCTGCAAGAATTCTAAATGACAAGCAGTATCACTTTACCATACAGGTAAATTGGACAGGCCAACAAAACAGCGAAATTGTATTAGAAGAGCTCAAGACCATAGCCAAAAGCAATCCTGCCAAACAGGTTCAATCCATAAAACCATACCACCTAACACAACGAGTTTGGGATTTTCTCCTAGACAAGCAAGGCATTACCCTTAACCAAAATGGAGCCAAAATTGAGAGAAAGTGGGCCGAACTTGGGAAAAAAGGGTTAAATCAAATTGCCGAGGTGCTTACAAACGACCAATACAGCGTTAGGGGGAAAGCCTCATTTAAAGAGGAGTTCGTAACCTGTGGCGGCATAAGTTTAAAAAGCGTAAACATGGCTACCCTGCAAAGCAAAGTTGTACCCAACCTCTATTTCGCAGGCGAACTCCTTGATATAGACGCAATCACCGGTGGCTACAACCTCCAAGCAGCCTGGACCACCGCCTTCATAGCCGCCAAGCTTTCCCAAAGCCACCTCTATACAGTGGCAAATTATATATAGACGCACTAAATTTTGCCCTAGTAGAGGCTAATTTTCAAATAAACCCCAAGTTCATAAAGGCAACCAAATACGATATTATTATAAAAGAGAGCAAAAGGTATAGTGTTATGCCACAAAGTGTTCAATATATAGCCTCTTATAAACTATTTAATGGAAAATATTACATAAATCATATAAAAGGAGAGCTATTTTTTAAGGTGAACAAGAGAAGGGAGTTAAGCAACTCTCCACTGCATATAGTTACGACCCTCTCTTTTGGGAGAGCTTTAACATTATATTGCCCGAAGAGAAAATTATTGAAATAATTGAGAATTACAATTTTAATATGTAATTTCATACCCTTAAATCTAACTCATTATTAATAAACTCCCTTGTTTAAATCTCATATTGAAATGAAAAATTTTAAACTAATGTTGTTCATTGCTGTATTACTACTTATAACAGCATGTAACGCAAACAAAGTGAAAATAGCCACACAAGAAGACTTTGCAGCCCCACCTGTAGCAAAGAAAATTGCCCAAACATTCCAAGAATTTGGCAATGAAAGGGTTGACAACTACTACTGGATTAGAGACAACACTAACCAAGATGTTTTAGACTATCTTACACAAGAAAACGACTATACCAATGCCGTTATGGGTTCTACTAAAGAACTCCAAGAGAAAATTTACGAAGAGATATTGGGCCGTATCAAACAAGAAGACCAAAGCTACCCAACCTACAGAAACGGCTACCATTACTACTCTCGCACAGAAAGTGGCAAACAGTACACAATCTATTGTCGTAAAAAAGAGACCTTAGATGCACCCGAAGAGATTATCTTTGATGTAAATAAGATGGCCGAGGGTAAAAAAACTTATAGCTTTAGAGGATATCAAGTGAGCCCCAACAATAATTTGGCTGCATACTCCTTTAATGAAACTGGCTCTTTTGCAGAAAATATTATAAAAATAAGAGACCTAGAAACTGGAGAAGACCTTGCTGGTTCAATAGATAAAACATCTTCATTTGTATGGGCAAACGATAATAAAACCATCTTTTACACAGTAGTAGATAACTCCTTACGCCCATACAGAGTTTATAAATATACAATTGGCGGCAAAGCAGGCGACAACTTTATTTACGAAGAGAAAGATGCTCGTTTTAATACCTATCTTATGAAGAGCAAAACTAATGATGTCATATTTATTGCAAACGTAAGCACATCTACTTCTGAGTATCATTACCTAGCTGCAGATAAACCAAGCGATAAATTCAAAGTATTTAGACCGCGCGAGCACGGTGTAGACTACGATTTAGACCTCCATAAAGATAAATTTTACATCCGATATAAAGATAGCTCGGCACTCAATGGAATGATTTATACAGCACCTCTTGCGGGCTTTGAGAACAAAGATAATTGGTCTGTTTTCATTGACCATAACCCAAATATAAGAATAGAAAGCTACGATATTTACAAAGATTTTATAGCTATAAATCTACGAGAAAACGGGCTTAACCGAATATCTATACATAACCTTAAAGATGGCAATACTACAGACATCTCATTCCCCGAGCCAGTTTACACTGCAAGCCTAAGCGGCAACCCAGAATACGACGTAAAAACTCTAAGATATACCTACACCTCGCTCAATAGGCCATCTACTCTTTATGAGTACAACATGGAAACAACAGAGAGTTTAAAGCTCAAAGAGCAAGAAGTTCCTTCTGGATTCAATCCAGACGATTATACTGTAGAGCGCCTTTGGGCAAAAGCAAATGATGGGACAGAGGTTCCAATGGCAATTGTATATAAAAAAGGGCTAAAACGTAACGGTAAAAACCCAGCACTACTATACTCATATGGTAGTTATGGTTCTAGCTCAAATGTTTACTTTAGCGCAAGCGCATACTCTCTTATAGACAGGGGTTTCGTTTACGCAATTGCACAAATTCGTGGTGGAAGCGATTTAGGCGAACAGTGGTACGAAGATGGCAAACTGCTTAATAAGAAAAATACCTTTACAGATTTTATTGCTTGTGCCCAGAAACTTATAGACGATAAATATACCAGTGCAAACAAACTAGCTGCTATGGGCGGAAGCGCAGGTGGGCTACTTATGGGCGCAGTAGTAAATATGCAACCCAAGCTATTTAACACAATAGTAGCAGCCGTACCTTTTGTAGATGTCATTAACACCATGTTAGATACCTCACTGCCTTTAACCACGCAAGAATATGAAGAGTGGGGCAACCCAAATGAAGAGGAGTATTACAAATATATTCTCTCGTACTCTCCATATGATAACATTACAGCTCAAGAATATCCTAACATTTTAGCAACAGGTGGCATAAATGATTCTCAGGTGGGCTTCCACGAACCAACCAAATGGGTAGCCAAACTAAGAGAAATGAAAACAGATAAAAACATCTTACTACTTTATATGAACATGGATTCTGGCCATGGCGGGGCAACAGGCCGTTACGACAGAATTAAAGAGACGGCATTTGAATATGCATTTATCCTAGATAGAGTTGGTATTAAGGAGTAAGCCAAGATTTGATAAATAGTATGCTTATTAATTATACTATAGATAAACTACAAAATAGAGAGAATTCAAAATAGTTTAATTACTTGATAGACTTGATAGAGATTGTACTCCCAGAAATACTTCCGGGCAAAGAGGCGCATTTAAAACTAGCCCCAGAACCAAGAGTTATTTCACTAATTAAAGAGCAGACCCCCCCTTCATCGGCAAAGGAGTCTGCTGTTTTAGTGTTATTAACCCCAGCAAAAGATAGTGCTGGTAATATTATTCAAGATAAAAATGAGTGGACACTTCTGCTCATTAAACGAAACACATACCACGGAGTTCATTCGGGGCAAATTGCCTTCCCAGGTGGTAAATGCGAAAGTTACGATATAGATTACACGGCCACCGCTTGCAGAGAAGCCTATGAAGAGCTAGGGATAGACCGAAATAAAATTAAAGTAATAGGAGAGCTCTCTAAACTTTATGTGCCTCCAAGCAATTTTACCATTTACCCAGTACTTGCAGTTAATTGGGGTATAGATGAGTATATCCCCGATCCAAGAGAGGTGTCTGAATATTTGCACATACCGCTAGAGCTGTTTAATCCCATATATGCAAAAAGATGCCGGGTGCAAGCTGGCCCATATGAATGGGTACATGCTCCCGGCTATGTTATTAATGATCATACTATTTGGGGCGCAACTGCAATGATAATTGCAGAGCTTTACCAAGTCATACTTTGAGCAGCAGTAATTACATTATTCATAAGATAATACATCTCATCATCAAAGCCAGAGATATAGGATCTAGAGTTACATAATATTACACAATTGAATTTTGGCGCACTAGGCTCGGCTTGGCTTCCCATTACCCAAAACGTAGCTGTTCCAGCTAAATTACCAGAATGAAACGAGGCTCCAGGAAACAGCCTGTGGTTAGTTCTCCAACCAAGTGCATACCTGTCATACACATCAATCTTCTTTAGCATAATTGCTCTAGTCTCGGGTGTTAAGATATCTGGAATTCCTGGAAGCCCATCTACATGGTAAAGCACCTTAAGCATCTCGCTCGGGCTAGCTATAATTCCACCTGCTGCAGCAATAACATCCATCTCATTACCATATCCGTTTGTCCCATCTTGTGAGTAATATACAGCTTCATTTGCTCTTCTTTGACTACGGTCTCCTCCAACATGAATATCTTTAACACCCATTGTTGCAAGAACCTCTTTCATGTATACTTCAAATTTTTTACCACTATATTTTTCAACTATCTTTCCTAAAACACCAAAACCCAAGTTGTAATATGAATATACTGCACCAGGTTCTCCTTGATTAGTGCCAAGCATGTAACTAATTCTTTGATCTAAAGTTTGGCCTTTAAAACTTGAAGTAAACATAGGGTCGGGGTCGCTAGTCCATCCACTTGTGTGTGAGAGAAAATGTCTAATAGAAACTCTTGCTGCTTTATCTGTCGCTTTTACAGAAGGAAACTCTTGCTCTAAAAGCCCACCTGGCCCAAACACCTTGCTATCTACAGTAAATTTGCCCTGTTCGTAAAGCTTCATTATACACAATGTGGTAAACTGTTTTGAAATACTTGCTAAGCGAAAAAGATGGTCTGGCCTTGCTCTTACATCATTCTCTACAATTGAAAAACCTGCTCCACTCTCGTATATAGTCTGTTCATTCATAGACAGTGCAAAACCAATCCCAGGTATTGAATACCTAGCCATAAATTCATATATAAAATCATCTATTTTTTTATGACCTGGCTTAACAAGCACTTTTAAAGATCTCGCTTTTCCAGACTCAGAAGTTACCGTAATTTTAACCACTTCTGTAAAATTCAAAGCGGGCACAGCGCCACCAATAACGGCTGATCCGTTAATTGTAAGCGAAGCCTTTGGAGAAATAGTAATATCTGGCTTTAATGAAGTAATAGGGGTTCCTACAGGTACTGTAACAAGTAACACATCTCCAGCTAGAGAAGAGATGCAATCTTCTGTTAAACCAGGATTATCACTTTTTTTAATACTAAAACTAGTAAGGTTATTATAATCTGATTTACCCGGTACTACCGTAGGACTATCATCTTTTGAACAAGCAATAGAGATAGCAATAAAAATGGCTACTGTTATCAATTTGATAGCAATGCCGTTAATTGTAAGGTTTTTCATATAAGTTATTTTAAGATAGATAAGTTGCTGCAAATGGTTGTATAATAGTAAGCTGGTAAGTTAATTAAAATATTAGTTACTGCTCATTTCGCGCTCTACATCTTCTACTGTAATAGGGAGTCTCTTGGCCCCCAACAATCTACTTTTGTGTTCAGTAACAAGAATATCATCTTCTAGGCGAATTCCACCAAAGGTGTAGTACTCCTCTAATTTATCAAAATTAATAAATTGAGCATTTGTTCCCTCTTTTTTCCACTTCTCTATAAGAGCAGGAATAAAGTAACATCCAGGTTCAACTGTAATAACGTGCCCAGTTTTAAGTTCTTTACCCATTCGCAAAGATTTAAGCCCAAACTGCGATGAACGAACAAAAGTATCGCTATATCCAACATAGTTCTCACCAAAATCTTCCATATCGTGTACATCTAAACCCATTTGGTGGCCAAGGCCGTGAGGCATAAACAGAGAGTGAGCTCCTGCAGCTACTGCAGCATCTACATCTCCCTTCATAAGACCTAAATTAATAAGACCTTGCGCTAGTAACCTGGAAGCCTCTAAATGGACTTCTTTGTATGTAATACCAGGCTTAATCATATCTATTGCCAAGTTATTGGCAGTAGACACTATTGTATAAATATCTTTTTGTCTAGAGGTAAATTTACCACTTGCAGGTAATGTTCTAGTAAAATCAGAAGCATAATGCATATTAGTCTCGGCACCTGCATCTATTACAAGTAAACGCCCATCGGTTAAAATTTGATGGTGCGAATGGTTGTGAAGTGTCTCGCCATTTTGCGAAAGAATAATAGGGAAAGAGGGCATTGTGCCGTTAGAAATTGAGATTCCTTCCATCACACCAACTAACTCTTGCTCTACCATGCCCAATTTTGCCATTTTCATAGCAGTATAGTGCATCATGTAGCCAATATTAGCAGCTTTATCTAACTCCTCTATCTCATATTTATCTTTCAGCTCTCTCAAAGAGACAGTAGCTTTAATAAGCTCGGTAGAAGCCAAGCTGTTTAACTCTGCAAAACCGATGCCTGTCATTTTATGAAGCTTAATTTTATTATCGTCTCTATAGGGAGGTAAAAAGTGAACTTTACGCCCTGCAGCTACTGCTGCTCGTATATACTCTTCTAAGGTAGAATAGGATTTAACTTTGCTAACCCCCACCCTTTGAGCTCTTTCTGCCATAGCAGGTTGTGGCCCCATCCAAATAATATCGTCTATACTAACATCGTCTCCGAAAATTATCTCATCGCCGCTATCGGCATCTATTACAGCAGCCAAATCTGGCTGGTCTATCCCAAAAAAATATAAAAATGAAGAGTCTTGGCGGAACCTATAGGTGTTTCCCGGGTAGTTCATTCCAACCTCGGAATTACCCATAAATAACATGAGCCCACTTTTTACTTTTTTAGCAAGCTCTTTTCTTCTGTTTACATATACATCTTTCAAAAACATACTCATATTAATTTAATAGTTATTGACAATGGTATCTTAGCAAAGGTACAATTTTATTTCAGAACTCTTAATTGATAGCTATTAAAAAAGCCGCCCTAAAAAGGCGGCTTTTATAAAAATAAAATCACAAAGTATTTAAAATATAACAATTAAACTACATTTGGTCTTTTATAGTATTTAGCTTCAGATTTTGGTAATACTTCTCCAGAAAATCTCATAGAGCCACCACTTGTTGGAGTAATAATAACATCGGCATAATTACTACCATTTCTCATCTGTATCTCTACTCTTGCAGTTATTGCAGAGCCAGAAACTTGCATTTTAAGAAAAAG
The DNA here is from genome assembly GCA_964532375.1 of uncultured Muribaculaceae bacterium. GTDB lineage: Bacteria > Bacteroidota > Bacteroidia > Bacteroidales > UBA932 > Bact-08. Next base: position 711 of record CAZHHY010000057.1, on the reverse strand, counting down.
ATTTCCTTTTTTGTCTGTCTTTAGATCAAATTCAGTTACTTCTGTCTTATTTGTAAACTTATTTCCAGCTATAATAGCGCCTTGAAGATAGAAGAACCCATCATCTTCAAATAGTATAAAATTAGATTCATCTGTATTAACATCCGGAGTACCATCTTTCTTCTCGTAGCTGTCTGGAATTAACGCAAAAAGTTTAGCTTCAATAGCAGCCTTCGCCTTTTCATATTTTGCTTGCTCTTCTGCTTTTTTCTCGGCTTTTTTATTTTGTGCATTAATAGCACCAAACGAAACAAGTACTATAACTAAAAGTGATATGATTCTTTTAAACATAGGTTATAAAAATTGTAATTAAAAAAGGCGCACTCATCTAAAACGAATGCGCCTAATTAATCTGATTATTATTTTACAGAAATAGTACTTACCCTTATAGATTGACCAGCGTAATTGTCTCCCTCTTTACCATTGAGGTGGAAAATATAGTTCACA
>CAZHHY010000057.1:0-215 GCA_964532375.1 uncultured Muribaculaceae bacterium | reverse complement strand
ACACCTTTAGTAAGAGAGTAACCAGTTACTTTATGGTCTGTTTTATTTTTGGCAGATGTAGAGGCAAAATACTGCAATGGAACTCCGTTTGAATCATATAGAGCAAACTCCATAGAACTCTCGGTTCCACTCCAGATAGCGATACCTTTACGGTTAAGCTTAATAGGATTGTAAGTAGAGGCTTCTTTGAAACCACAGGTTGCAACATCTACTCA
>CAZHHY010000056.1:3462-10819 GCA_964532375.1 uncultured Muribaculaceae bacterium | reverse complement strand
TGCTTTCTCTTTTGCACCCGCTGAGCATTATAGAAGGCACTCTCTCTTCTCGTAATTTTGGCCAAATCAAAACTTTAAAAGAGTTCGATACCATTTATAAGCTAAGTTCTATTAGAAGCAGTATAACAAAATGTGCTATTGCAATTTTTATAAGTGAAATTATTACCAAAACTATTCGAGAAGTTGAACAAAACATAGAGATGTACAATTTTTTAGAAGCGTCAATATTAGAGATGGAGCAAATAGAGCAAGGCGCAAGCAATTTCCACCTCTATTTCTTGGTAAAATATGCAGCACTCTTAGGCTATATGCCAGAGATACCTAATCTAACCAAAGGCATGCTTTTTGATATTCAAAGTGCAGAATATTCACAAGACCAAACTAACATAAACTTTATGTTCCCACAAGAAGAGAGCAATTTACTATGGAAGTTATCTAATACAGAGATTGATGGTCTTAAAGAGATAAAAATCTCTAGAGAACTACGCTATCGTTTCTTACAAGAGATGATTCGTTATTTAAGCTTCCATGCAGGTCACGAAATAAATGCAGGCTCGCTTAATGTTCTTCACCAAGTATTTGAATAATATTATATTTGTAACATGTCATTTACTTCTAGTGCATATCGTTTTATAGCCCGGAACATGCTTAAATCTATAGATTTAAACAGAAGAAATCCGGAAGTATCTCAACAACTTTTGTTCGACAATCTCATAAAAAGAGGAGCAAGAACTGAGTTTGGGAAAGAACATAATTTTGAAACCATAAATAGTTTCGAAAAGTATGGGCAAAATGTTCCATTGAGAGACTATGATATGTTTGAACCATATATAGAAAGAGTTAGAAAGCAAGAGAAAAATATTTTATGGGATACTCCTGTTAAGTGGTTCGCAAAATCTTCTGGGACTAGCTCGGCAAAAAGTAAGTTTATACCCATTACCCAAGAATCTTTAAACGAGTGCCACTACTCTGGCATGAAACAAATGTTAGCTACATATGTAGATAACAACCCCAACTCGCAAATTTTTGACGGAGCCGCCCTCACTTTAGGCGGAAGCGTTACTACAGACGAACTTGGTTTTGGCAAAAGTAGCTATGGAGACCTCTCGGCAATTCTTCTTAAAAACTCGCCTTTATGGGTAGAGCTTAGAAGGATCCCTAAAAGAAAAATAGCACTACTATCAGATTTTGAGAAGAAAGTAGATATTATCTGTAAACACGCTACTAAATATAATGTCACCAACTTTTCGGGAGTACCTTCTTGGAATATAATTCTGTTTCGAAGAATACTTGAATATACTGGCAAATCTAACCTAAAAGAGATTTGGCCAAACCTTGAGCTATTCATGCACGGAGGCATAAATTTCGAACCATATAGAGCCGAATATCATAAGATAATTGGTGGCCAAATGCACTATATGGAAAACTACAACGCATCTGAAGGCTATTTTGCGTTTCAAGACAATCCATTAGATAAATCTATGCTTCTGCTAACCGATAATGGAGTTTTCTATGAATTTATCCCTATGGACAAATTAGAGGCTGCTCTTTCTGGAAAGTTTACCTCTTTCAACACAGTAGAAGATGTTAAAGATGGAATAAACTACGCACTGGTAATAACAACAAACGGCGGACTCTGGAGATATTTAATTGGAGATAGCATTAAATTCACCTCACTCAAACCACATAAATTTATTATTACTGGGCGCACACAGCTTTTTATAAATACTTTTGGAGAGGAGCTCATGATACATAATGCCGAGAGCGCACTCTCTATTGCATGTCAAGAACACAATGCAACACTAGAAGATTACACTGTTGCCCCTATTTTTATGACAGATAAATCCAAAGGATGCCATCAGTGGTTTATAGAGTTTCAAAAAGAGCCCGAATGCAAAGAGGAGTTTGCAAAGACTTTAGACAAAGCTCTATGCAATACCAATTCCGATTACGAGGCCAAAAGGAAAAACAATACAACAATGGAGGCTCCTCAAATAGTATATCTCAAAAAAGGAACATTTTACCGTTGGCTAGAGTCCAAAAACAAATTAGGAGGGCAAAACAAAGTTCCTAGACTTAGTGGAGAGCGAGTATATGCTCAAGAACTACTCAATATTAACAACCAATAAGATGAACTCAAGTAGTCGCTCGCAATTACAACTAGAACAGAAAGAGCTAGAAAAGAGAATATTCGGCCCATTCAAAAACTATTCTTTTGAAGAAACTGCATTGCAGGCATTTCGTATTCAGAGCCAACTATGTGAGCCTTACTCTAGATATATCTCAATACTAGGAATTGACCCACTCTCTGTAAAGAAAATAGATCAAATACCTTTTTTACCTGTAACTTTTTTTAAAACCGAGAATATTGTCTCATTTGAAGGCGAACCTCAAAAGATATTTACAAGCAGCGCCACAACCGGTATGACACCCGCAAAACATCTAGTTAAAGAGCTCTCTATTTATGAGAAAAGCTTTTTCAACTCCTTCGAAATGTTTTTGGGAGATCCCGCTCAATACAACATTTTAGCACTATTGCCATCATATTTAGAGAGAGAGGGCTCTTCTTTGGTATATATGGCCGAGTCCCTAATTAAAAGCTCCCAAAACAGCCACTCAGGCTTTTATCTTTACAACTTTGAACAGCTACACCAAGCCCTTCAAGAGCTTAGAGAGATACAAAGTGTTAAAAAAGAAAAAAACAAGACAATTCTGTTGGGAGTAACTTTTGCACTTTTAGATTTTGCACAACAATATCCAATAGAGTTTCCTTCGCTCACAGTAATAGAGACTGGAGGCATGAAAGACAGGAAAAAAGAGCTCTCTAGAGAAGAGGTGCACCAACTCCTCACAAAAGGCTTTGGAGTAAGCAAAATAGGGTCTGAATATGGTATGGCCGAACTTTTATCTCAAGCATGGTCTTTAGGCGATGGAGTTTTCGAAACACCGCCTTGGATGCAAATTATTATAAGAGATCTTAACAATCCGTTCAAACAGGAAGTAGAGGGACAAAAAGGTGGTATAAACATAATTGATCTTGCAAATATCTACTCCTGCTCCTTTATTGAAACCGAAGATATGGGAGTAAAAAAAGCCAGAAACACTTTTAGTGTCTCTGGCCGTATTCAAAATTCAGAACTTAGAGGTTGCAATCTTTTGCTTGAAAACTAAACCTCTTTAAGCCAATAGCCTAAAGCATTTTAATCAACTTCTCTAAGCCACTCTCTAGTTCATCGGCCTCTGTTGTGAAGCCTCTATTCCTATAAATATCGGCAACATAGAACAAGAACGAAAGGTTGCTCTCTACATCATTCTTAGAAAGGTACTTTCCTCTATACTGAGTTGCAAAAAGAGTCACAGATTTTAACGTTTCATCTACAAATGCACCTGCAATAGCCATTCCTTTCTCTTTCTCTCCAGTAAGGAAATAAAGATCTATAGCCTCCATTACAGCATACTCATTAAGCGAAGGAAGCAAAGAAGCATTTAGTGGATATTGAGATGGAATCATAACCTCTTGCATACGGTCTAGTACTTCTACTGCTTTTGCACGCTCGCCGGCTTGAACTAGAGCCTTGGCAGTTTGAGTATGAATATTTCTTACAGATACAACTGCTCCAAAGGTAAGTAGGTTCTGATAATCAATGTTTACTGTAGGGTCGTTCATATTACCCCATCTATAAACATTCATTATTTTATCGTACATCTCAAGAGCATTTACTCTACCGGGGTTACCTGTAGAATTGGTCACTTTTATAGGAACAAACTTATATGAGAAACCATTAAATTCTAGATACTCTCTTATACCTATGCTAAGGTCTCCTCCCATTGCACCAAAGTAAATTGGCCTTTCCCACTCATAGTTTGCAATAAAGTCCAAAATCATCATCTCACTCTTAGTGAGCACATTTTTGTTTTTGGGGATAGTTAGCCTAATTGTATCTACAATGAGTGCAGAGTCACTTAGAGGGACTATGCCGCTTGCAAGAACTTTAGCCTTATTTACAGGCACTAAAAGTTCTCTCCCAGCAAAAACGCTTACAGATTCACCCGAAGTTAAGGTCACTTTTGCTTGAGGAACAGAGATTAAATCTACAACAGCTTTAAGCGATACTGGCCTATTAAACCTTTCATAAACCTGAATTAGATCGTTATTCCCATAGATATATTCACTTCTTGGAATTGAAAACTTTAACGGTTCAGATTCATATACTTTATATTGCATTTGATCTATATACCAATCTGTTCCAAGTAAGGAGGTATTCACAATTCGAATATCTGTTCTCTCTCCTTCTACCTCTTGTAAGTACCAAAGTGGGAATGTGTCATTATCTCCATGAACAACTAAAATAGCATTACTATCACATGAATTTAGATAGTTATAGGCAATATCTCTAGCTGTATATCTATTGCTACGGTCGTGATCGTCCCAGTTTTCACTAGCCATTTGAGCTGGTACAGCAAGAGCTACAATTGTAACAACTATTGCCGAATACTTTGCAGGTATATACTTTTTTAGGGTATCGTGAATTGCCATTACTGCCAACCCTATCCATATAGTAAAGACATAAAAAGAGCCCGCATAGGCATAATCTCGCTCTCTAGGTTGGAAAGGCGGCTGATTAAGATATACAACTATAGCCAACCCGGTTAAAAGGAATAGCAGCATTGTTACCCACCAGTTTTTTTTATCTCTTTTTAATTGATACAGCAATCCAATAATACCAAGCAATAGAGGTAACATATAGTAGTGGTTTTTAGCCTTGTTCTTTACTGCATAATCTGGGCCTCCACTTTGATCTCCCAATCGCATTTTATCTAAAAAACCTATTCCACTTTCCCAATTACCCTTAAAAGGATCTCCAGGAGTTGTTGAGTGAATATCATTTTGGCGGCCAGCAAAGTTCCACATAAAGTAGCGTAGATACATCCAATCTACCTGATAGTCTATAAAATAGGCCAGATTATCTCTAAATGTTGGGAGTTTATCTTCGCTGCCCATTATTGAACGCCCTCTATTTTGGGTATATTGTTTATAGAACTTAATATGTTCTTGCGAAGAGCTCCACATACGAGGGAACAACATTTTAGTATCGGAGTCGAATTTTTGAGTTACAGGGCCACGCACTTTTTTGTAACGATTATCTACCTTGGTCCAATAGCTTGTTACTTCTAATTCGTAAGTAGAGGCATAGGTCTCTCCATAAACCAAAGGATTACTACCATATTGCTCCCGAGCAAGGTACCTTACAAGAGAAAATGGATTATCTGGCTGGTTTTCGTTAGTAGGGGTGTTTGCGCTAGAGCGAATAATTATAACAGCAAAAGCCGAGTAGCCAATAACTATCATAGTAAATGAAAGAACAATAGTATTTATTAATACTTTCTCTTTTTTATAAGACCAGTAAATTAGATAAAAAGCAGCGGCAAGTAATAAAAGAACAAAAGCAGTAGCTCCCGAATTAAATGGCAACCCAAATACATTCACAAAAAGAAGATCTATCCATGCTGCCATTTTAGGAAGATATGGGATTATTCCAAATAAGATAAATGCAAGAATAACAACAGAAATACCTAGTACATAAATGCTCCGTGTAGTAGTTACCTCATATTTCTTATAGTAATAGATAAACACTAAAGCAGGGATAGTCAAAAGATTTAGAAGATGCACTCCAATTGAAAGGCCTATCAAAAAAGCTATTAGTACAATCCATCTATTGGCATAGGGCTCCGAAGCTTGCTCTTCCCATTTGAGCATAGCCCAAAAAACAACAGCAGTAAAAAGAGAAGACATTGCATAAACCTCGGCCTCTACTGCCGAAAACCAGAAAGTGTCGGAAAAAGTATATGCCAAAGCACCAACTGCGCCAGCGCCCCAAATTGCAATTGCAGAGCCTAATGATAGAGTCTCTCCCTTTTTTTCAATAATTCTACTTCCTAGGTGAGTTATTGTCCAAAATAGAAACATTATGGTTAGAGCAGAGCATATTGCACTCATTGCATTTACCATCATTGCAGCACTTTGAGCGCTTGCAAACATGGTAAAAAATCTTGCTACCAACTGGAAAAAGGGGTTCCCAGGGGGGTGCCCTATTTCTAATTTATATGACGAGGCTATAAACTCCCCACAATCCCAAAAGCTTGTAGTAGGCTCTATAGTAGAGAGGTAAACAAATGATGCAACAATTAGGAGCAATACTCCTAAAATGTTATCAATTCTTTTGAATTTTCTTAAATCCATAATATTCTAATTCCTATATTTTAACCTGTAATTTAGAGAATAATTAACAAAGATACTATTTTGAATATTTCTGCCTAAATTTGCGGTAAATAATTGTACTATGGCAGAAAATGACTGGAAGAGCCGGCTTGGAGTAGTATTCTCTACAAACCCCGAGTTCAGTTACGAAAACGAACAAGAAGAACAAAACCAAGAGGTAGTTGCAAATGATAAGCAAAAGCTTATTGTATCTATAGATAGAAGAAACCGAGGGGGAAAGCAGGTTACTGTTATTACTGGGTTTAAGGGGAGTTACCAAGCTTTGGAAGAGCTAGGTAAGTTACTAAAAACAAAATGTGGCACAGGTGGTAGTGCAAAAGATGGCGAGATAATAATACAAGGAGATTTTCGGAGTAAGGTTGTAGAGGTGTTAGAAAAAATGGGGTATAACGCTAAAAGAGGAAATTGATGCCAGAAAGAGACACTATAACAATAACAGATTCATTAGCTTGTAGTTACATATTAGTAGATAGAGTTAGAGAACTTACTATTGAGCAAACTGTGAAGCCTTTAGATTCTCTATGGGGTAGACATTCGCTATCTAAGACAATTGTCCCAAACACCAAAACTGCTAAACAATCAGATAACACCCAAAACTATATTTTATCTGGCTCTATTATGCTCTTTATAATTGTTATAATATTGTTTTATAGAGAGATATTAAACACTATACCAACTATTCTCAAAAATACATTTAACTACCGAGCACAAAAAGCAATAGAAGAAAAACTCTCTTCTGTTAATCAAAGAAACATTACCGCTCTTAGTGCTCTTTTCTTAACCTTTTTTACAACTCTTATATTTGGTAACTACTTCAAAGACATTACTGGAGCCCCAATTTACCTACTCATACCTCTCTCCTTTGGATTTTTGATTGGTTATTGGACTTTAAAAACTTTACTATTGAGATTTTCAGGGTGGGTTTTAAGAGACCATTATCCATTCTGGCTAATAGGGAAAATAGGTTACAATCATCTAATTTTATCTTCTATTATTACAATTCCAGTAATTATTGTACCAATTTTTATAGCTGGATTTGACGAAATTTTACTATTTAAAATTCTGATTATATGTTAT
>CAZHHY010000056.1:0-3452 GCA_964532375.1 uncultured Muribaculaceae bacterium | reverse complement strand
AATACATTAATATATGAATTAAAAACTCTTGATAAGAGTATATCAAATAATAATCTCATATCATTTTTCACTTTTTTTTTATATTTTGTATCTTTGCACCGTAGAAATTTTGCCTATTGCACTATTCACCAATTTTTTACTTTCTTATCAATAATATGAAAATTAAGAAGATTCTTATATCTCAGCCTGCTCCATTAAACGGCTCTCCATACACAGATTTTATTGCAAAGCACAAAATCGATATAGATTTCATACCTTTTTTTAGGGTAGAACCCGTGCAGTCCAAAGAGTTTCGCCTTCAAAAAATTAATATTACAGAATTCTCTTGTGTGGTTTTTACTTCGAGAACTACAATAGATGCCTTTTTTAATCTTTGCGAAGAGCTTAGAATCACAGTTCCCGAATCTATGAAGTACTTTTGTATCTCAGAAGCTATTGCTTTATATCTTCAAAAGCATATAGTCTATAGAAAAAGAAAAATATTCTTTGGAAATGGAACCCCTGCTTCTATAATTGAAACAATTGGAGTTAAGCATAAAACAGAAAATTTTCTACTCACCGTAGCAGACGATTACAAATCAGATATTAATAGACTCTTCACAAAATCTAAACTCAAGCACTCAAGTGCAATCTTGGTAAAGACTATTAGTAGCGACCTTAGCAATCTAGATATTAAATCTTACGATATAGTTGTCTTTTACAGCCCTTCAGATATTAAGTCGCTTAAAGAGAATTATCCCAATTTTACACAAGAGAATCTTGAATTTGCAACATTTGGGCCAGCCACTTTAAAGGCTTTAAAGGCTGCAAAACTCTCTTCTAGTGTTATAGCCCCCACTCCAGAAGCTCCATCAATTGCAAAAGCACTCTCACTATATTTTGAACAAAAATAAACTAAGCTTTGGTAAGAGCGCAAAACTGTGCTCTTTAACAAGAATTTCAGAAGTTTTTCGCGAAGGGCAAGTAGTACTTAGCTACCCCTTTAAGGTATGTTATTTGCCAAACGGAACAACTGAATCTAAGGTTTTAATCTCTGTTCCTAAGCGCTCCTTCAAAAGGGCAGTTCAAAGAAATACTATCAAAAGGAAAATCCGCGAATCGCTTCGTTTAGTGCAATTTCAATCTTTTAACCCAAAAGGATACGATATTTGTATTATTTATATTGGTAAAGAGATACCTTTGTTTAACAAAGCGTTTGTGAAAATAAAAGATGTTCTGGAAAAAATTCATATCCATTGTCAAGAAAATTCTGATACTGCCGTTTCTGATAGTAATTAAATGCTACCAATATTGCATCTCGCCTCTAAAGCCGCCAAGCTGTAGATACACACCAACATGCTCTTCTTACTCTATAGAAGCACTAAAGAAGCATGGCCCCATAAAAGGGTTGTGGTTGGCTATCAAACGAGTTTTGAGCTGTAACCCATGGGGAGGAAGCGGCTACGACCCCGTCCCTTAATTATCTAGTTCCCCACTCCTTAATTGCAGTTGAGTTACCTAGTCTGCAAAACCAAACCTAGCCATCAAACGGACCTTCTCTGGCTCACCTCTGGTAAGAAGCTCTAGCTCTTGTCTAGATATTGTTTTAATGTCTAGAAGCACAAGACCATCTACACAGTAATTAAAATCTGGATCTACATTAAATGCTACAATCTTGCAGTTTATCTTCAAGTACTTTTTAACCAAAGTAGGCAACCTATATTCGTTATTGCTAAGCCTCAAAAGATACCTATCGAACTTCTCTATTGAATCCATTTTGTTGCTCAAAAGAAACTCTGGCGTACTTCTTAAGTAATCTGGGAAGAACGGATTTCTAGGAATCACCAGCTTATCTAAATCTCCTGCAGAGTGATAGTTTTGAAGATAATAGATCATAAGGCTCCTATAGAACTTAGGATACCAAGAGCTTATACTAACTGGGCCTAGCAAATATTTAATGTTCTCATTTTTTACAACAGAGAAAAACAACCCCTTTATAAGAAGGACCAGTGGTAGAGCCTCCTTTTGGTATTCCAAAACAACGAAAGATCTTCCTAACTCTAAAGAGTGTGTTAATATTTGGTCAAATGGTTTTTCATAGTTAAAAAGAGTTTGAGTATAAAATCCTTTGAGCCCCTTTGCCTTCATAATATCCTCTCCAAAACCAAGCCTGTACGCACCAGCCAAACGAGTATTTTGCTTGTCCCAAAGAATAAGATGCTTGTAGTATTCGTCATACTCATCTATATCTAACGGACGGCCCGTACCCTCTCCCACAGCTCTAAAGGCCTCTTCTCTTCTTCTTCCTACCTCGTGCATAACAAGAGGTATAGAGGCAGAATCTGTAAGGTAACAGCTGTAGTTACCGGTTGTAAAGAGAAGCTTATCTGCACTAAGAGTGTTTATCTCTTTTTGCATAGCCCTTCTATTCTTAGGAAGTGCAATAGGTTCAATATTCTTTCTCTCTTCTATCTTTAACTCATGAGGGACATTAGACTCCAATGCATAAGTTCTAGCTCTAAGATAGCTGCCAAGGCCTTTCAACTCTTTTTGCTCCTCAATCTCGGCAACCGTAATAGGCCTACCAATACACATTCTTATGTTTTTGTCACGCTTGTTTAAAAGCTCTCTTGGGAGTCGCAAAGTCCTAAGAAGGGGGTGAACCTTGCCTATCCAATGAAAAAACCGTGAGTTAGACCCATGAAAATAGACTGGAATAACGGGTACTCCAGCATTTTTAATCATCTTTACTACAGAGGGTTGCCAATCTTTATCTTTGATTATTGCAGACCCATAGTGAGTAGAAACTTCTCCAGAAGGGAACAGAGCAACTGCCTCTCCATTCTTGAGAGCCTCTACTGCTTTTCTTAATCCAGAAAAACTTCCTGGCAAATCTGAATTCTCTGCAAATGGATTTACAGGTAAAAAGAAATCCGATATGTTTGGAATATAAGATAAAATGAAATTTACTAGAAACTTAACATCTGGCCTTACAGAACTAAAAATATGCATAAGTATGATGCCATCTATAGCACCAAATGGATGGTTAGAGGTTACAATGAACGGCCCTTCTTGAGGAATATACTCTAGCTCCTTTTCGTTTATTTCGAAATTTACATTAAGTTCCTTTAGCAGAGCGCCTGTAAAGTCTCTGCCACTATGCTTTTCTACACGGGCATAAAGTTTGTTAACTCTATTGAGCCCGGTAACACACATAAATACTGCAGCAACTATGTCGCCCAGAATTCCTTTTAGTTTGAGTGCCTTCTTTATATCGGCACCAGTAATAAATTTGCCTGCCATACTGAACTGCAAATATAAGATATTTACTACTTTTACAAAAATAGAGTTTCTATATTAGGCTTTATGACAAAAGAAAAACAAGAATTATCTATAAAAGAGAGAGTTAAATTATTACCCCAACTACCTGGGGTGTATCGTTTTTATAATAAAGAGGGTGTAATTATTTATAT
>CAZHHY010000055.1:5728-10870 GCA_964532375.1 uncultured Muribaculaceae bacterium | reverse complement strand
GGTAAACAAAATAATGGCTAACTTTGTCATAGACTAAACTTATAGGAATTAACTAAATTAATATATGTACACATTGGATCTTACCAAAGAGATCCGTCAGCGGATTTTGGCGCTGGGGAGGTCTCTTTGACATTGATAAAAAAAGAGCAGAGCTAAAAGCTGGCGAGGAAAAAACTCAAGAACCAGGCTTTTGGAGCAACTCTTCTGAATCTGAAGAGTTCTTAAAAAAACTATCGCCAATAAAGGTTTGGGTAAAGAGCTACAATGAGATAGAGGCTCTTTGGGACGATCTTTCTGTGCTTATCTCTTTTTTAAAAGAAGATTCTTCGCTAGAGAAAGAGGTAGAGGCCCATTATAATAAACTTCTAGAGAAGGTAGATGCTCTAGAAATGAGAAGTATGCTTGGTAGCGAAGGCGATAATTTAGGTGCAATTCTAAAGATAAATTCGGGCGCTGGAGGTACAGAGAGTAATGACTGGTCTGCAATGCTAATGAGAATGTATGTACGGTGGGGCGAGAGAAATGGTTACAAAGTAAGTATTTACGATATTTTAGAGGGAGAAGAAGCTGGAATAAAATCTGCCACAGTAGAGTTTGAAGGTGATTATGCCTTTGGATATCTTAAAGCAGAGAGCGGCGTTCATCGCTTAGTTAGAATCTCGCCATTTAATGCTCAAGGCAAGCGCCAAACTACATTTTCTTCGGTTTTTGTATATCCTGCAGTAGATGACACAATTCATATTGACGTAAATGTGGGAGATTTAGAATGGGATACTTTCCGCTCTGGTGGGGCGGGTGGCCAGAATGTAAACAAGGTTGAGACAGGTGTAAGAGTAAGGCATATTCCAACTGGCATTGTTGTTGAAAACACAGAGTCGCGCTCTCAAATTGATAATCGCCAAAATGCTTTGCGCATTTTAAAATCGCACCTATACGAATTAGAACTTAGGAAAAGGAGAGAGAAAGAGGCCGAGCTAGAGGGGAGAAAATTAAAGATAGAGTGGGGGTCGCAAATACGAAACTATGTGCTGCACCCATATAAATTGGTGAAAGATAATAGAACAGGCTACGAAACCACAGATACCCAAGAGGTTTTAGATGGTGGCCTAAACGAATTTATGAAAGAGTTTTTATTGAACAATTCAAGTGCTTCCAACTAGCTTTGGTATGCTCTTTGGGGTGTTTAGGTATAAATATTTTAAACAGTTAGAGAAATGGAGTTTAAATTTAACGAAATGTTCCCGCTGGGAAAAGAGAGAACAGAGTATCATCTTCTTACCAAAGATTATGTTTCTGTTTCACAATTTGAAGGAGAAGAAATTCTTAAGGTAGATCCTAAAGGGTTGAGACTTCTTGCCAAACAAGCAATGCACGATATAGCATTTATGCTTCGCCCAGAGCATAACGATATGGTGGCTAAGGTTCTAAACGACCCTGAGTCGAGTGTAAACGATAGAGCAGTTGCAATAACTATGCTTTTGAATGCCGAGATTTCTGCAAAAGGAGTTCTTCCTTTTTGCCAAGATACCGGTACAGCTACCATAGTTGGTAAAAAAGGGCAAAGAGTATGGACAGGCGCTAATGACGAGGAGGCTCTTAGCCACGGCGTATTCGATACATACACTACAGATAACCTTCGCTATTCCCAAACAATAGCATTGGATATGTATACCGAGAAAAACACAGGTAATAACCTACCTGCCCAAATAGATCTTTATTCAACCCAAGGAGATGAATACAAATTCCTCTTTGTTGCTAAAGGCGGTGGAAGTGCAAATAAGAGCTACCTTTTTCAAGAGACAAAAGCTCTTCTTAACCCCGATACACTAGAGAAGTTCTTAGTAGAAAAAATGAAGCTTCTTGGAACCTCGGCTTGCCCTCCATACCATATTGCTTTTGTTATAGGTGGCACATCGGCAGAGATGTGTATGAAAAATGTAAAATTGGCTTCGGCAAAATATTTAGACGAACTTCCAAAAAAAGGTGGCGAAGAGGGTCACGCTTTTAGAGATCTTGAGATGGAGGCAAAACTACTTAAGGCTGCCAATTCACTAGGGATAGGTGCGCAGTTTGGGGGTAAATATTATGCTCACGATATTCGTGTTATAAGATTGCCACGCCACGGAGCTTCTTGCCCTGTAGGTATGGGAGTCTCTTGTAGTGCAGATAGAAACATTAAGGCAAAAATCAACAAAGAGGGCATTTGGCTAGAGACTTTAGACTCTAATCCTGCTCGCTTAATTCCAGAAAAATACCGTGCTGCAAACGCAACTCACGCTGGTGGGGTCAAGATTGATTTGAACCGCCCTATGAAAGAAATTCTTGCTACTCTTTCTCAATACCCAGTTTCTACATTTTTACTGCTTAGTGGTACAATTGTAGTTGGGCGTGATATTGCTCACGCAAAACTAAAAGAGAGAATAGATGCTGGCCAAGGCTTGCCTCAATACATGAAAGACCATCCAATTTACTATGCTGGCCCAGCCAAAACCCCAACAGGTTACGCAAGTGGTTCTTTTGGCCCTACAACAGCTGGCCGAATGGACTCTTATGTAAATCTTTTACAAGAGAATGGTGGAAGTATGATTATGATTGCAAAAGGAAACCGTAGCCAACAAGTAACCGATTCATGTAAAAAGCATGGTGGTTTTTACTTGGGAAGCATAGGTGGTCCTGCTGCGATACTTGCCCAAGAGAACATCAAGAAAGTAGAAGTGCTAGAATACCCAGAACTTGGAATGGAAGCAATCTGGAAAATTGAAGTAGAAAACTTCCCAGCATTCATTTTAGTAGACGACAAAGGCAACGACTTTTTCAAAGGCTTGCTTTAAACTCAAAACAGCCAGAGATTTTTCTCTGGCTGTTCAAATTCATCGCCGTTGTTTTTGGCACATGCCTGTTGTCCAGGTAGATGCAAATTCATCGCCGTGGTTTTTGGCATATGCTTGTTGTCCAGGTAGATGCAAATTCATCGCCGTGGTTTTTGGCACATGCCTGTTGTCCAGGTAGATGCAAATTCATCGCCGTGGTTTTTTGGTAATTTTGCTAGAGGGGTTCGGTGTGAATAATTATTTGGGTCTCTTTGCCAAAGCGACTTCTGAGTTCTACTTCTATTTCGGTGGCAATATCGTGAGATCTTACGAAGGTTATATTTCTGTCAAGTTTGATGTGGACATCTATTGCATAGACACTCCCTATTTTACGGGTTCTTAGATGGTGATATACTTGAATGTCGGCATGGCTGGTGAGTACCTCCTCTATCTCATCTTCTACGTTTTGTGGGAGAGAAGATTCAAGCAACTCTTTTATACTTGGTAAGATAATGGTGATTGCTACTTTTAAAATAAAGATACTTACAATGACACCTGCTATAGGGTCTAATATTCTCCAATTTTCTCCAAAGAAAATTGCTCCACCTATGCCGAGTGCTGTTCCAACAGATGAAAAAGCATCGCTTCTATGGTGCCATCCATTGGCAATTACAGCATCACTTTTAATCTCTTTGCCCACCTTAATTGTGTAATGATATAGGGCTTCCTTGAAAACTATGGAGACAATGGCAGCCCAAAATGCAATCATGCCTGGCTGAGGTAAAATATTGCCTTTTATAGAATAAAGAATGTTTTTAGCTCCATTGAAAAATATACCAGCAGCAACGCCAATTAGTACTAAAGAGATTAGCATACTAGCAAATGTTTCAAATTTCCCGTGCCCGTACCTATGATTATTATCGCTCTCTTTGCCCGATATGTCTACAAAGACAATTACTACAATATCTGTTGCAAAGTCAGATATTGAATGAACAGCATCTGCAACCATTGCGGCACTGTTCCCTATTATACCTGCAGCCAATTTCGCTGCCGATAGAATAAGATTGACAATAAAACCTATTAGTGTTACCTTTTTTGCTGCTTTAACTCGTTCTTTCATCTTTAACTCCCTTTTGAGTAAACAAAGTATAAAGATATATGTTTTATCTATTAAAGTTTTTTAAATTATTAATATGTTAAATTTTTAAATGAAATATATGTTTTTCCTGATAGTGTTGCTATTTACCCTATCGCTCAATGGTTATGTTTTTATAAGAGGATGGCAAGTGTTGCCACCCTTTTTTGCTGTAAAACTCTTCTATTCTGTTGTATTTTGGGGGCTTACTTTCCTTTTTATATTTAGAATGATTTATGGAGATGCTTTTTCTCCATCTACTTCTAATCTATTATCTACAATTACTTTTACTTGGCTTATTGCTGTTGTCTATTTTGCCATGATTGCATTGGGGATAGATATCCTACGATTGTTTAATAGTCTCGTGAATTTATTCCCCGCTATAATCAAGAATAATCCTTTAGAAGCTGCTCGTATTACAGTAATATCAGTTGTTGCTTTTGTATCACTATTGCTTGTGTATGGAAGCTATAATTTCAATAACCCTACTATTAAGAAAGTTAAAGTAGAAATAGCCAAGCCACTGCCTGGTAATCAAATACGAATTGCGTTAATAAGCGATATTCATCTAAGTTCGTACATTAATGGTAGCCATTTAGATAAGTATATAAACCTTATAAATGCTCAAAAGCCTCAATTGGTACTTATAGCTGGCGATATTGTAGATCGTAACTTGCAACCATTGATAGATTGGGATATAGCTTCAAGATTTAAGAAAATAAAAGCTGAATATGGAGTGTTTGCTATAAGTGGGAATCATGAGTATTACGGTGGTGAAAGAGATCGTTTATATGATTATCTCAGAAGTGCTGGAATAACATTATTGCTAGATTCTGTAGCGGTAATAGAACAAACAGTTCAAATTGTAGGTAGAGAAGATAGAACAAATTCAAGGAGAAAAAACTTAAGCGAGATTCTTGTTAATTCAGATAGAGCCCTTCCAATTATTTTAATGGATCATCAACCATTTGGCTTAAATGAAGCTATAGAGAATGGAGTAGATTTGCAACTATCTGGACATACTCACAATGGTCAGTTCTGGCCTGGTAATCTAATAGTGAAATGGATCTATGAGGTTGGTTATGGATACAAGAAAATTCAAGATACTCATTTCTATGTCTCTTCGGGCATAGGGCTTTGGGGGCCAAAATACAGGATTGGAACATCTTCAGAAATTGTAATAATAGACCTAAAAGA
>CAZHHY010000055.1:0-5718 GCA_964532375.1 uncultured Muribaculaceae bacterium | reverse complement strand
TAAGCAAGTATATAATTCTTCTATTTGAACTTCTTTACGTAAGTTTAAACTCTCTAAAGAAGGTTAAATTGGCTAAAGCGAGTTTAAACCCGTATTTTTGCATATCACTAGTAGGAAACTTTGAAAGTCGCTGTCTAAGACATTGATTGTGCTACTTAATAAGTATAGATTAAACCATAAAAATATAATAACTACGTTAATTGCTATGAAAAAAAGATCTCTCTCTTTAATCACCGTTGTTTTACTAGGGTTCACCCTTGCTCACTCTCAAGTCTATGTTCAACTTTCTCTTAATCAGTACCTAGAGAAGGTTCGTTTGGGCAATTTAGAATATGCTGCTCAAAGGCTTAACATGGAAATAGCAGATGCTCAAATTATTTCGGCCTCTGTATTCAATAACCCTTCAATTGGATTTACCTACTATAACGACGAGCTTAATAGTATGAAAATGGGCCAAGGTGTTTCCGGTGAAATCTCACAAACCATCTCTCCAGGTAGAAGAAAAGCTGCAATGAATCTAGCAAAAAGTGAAAAAGAGATGGCTCAGGCTGTTCTTGTAGACTACTTTAGGGTGCTCAGAGAAGAAGCTGCTTTGACATGGCTCGAGGCTGTTAAAGTGAGGCAACTCTATCAAATTAAAAAAGAGAGTTATATAGATCAAATAAAACTATTGACCTCTGATAGTCTTATGCGTGGCACAGAATTCTTAAGAGACTTAGATATTCTTCAAAATAAGGTTGAGACTGGAATCCTTTATGCCCAGCTTTTAGAGATGGAACATGAATTGAACGAATTGTATCTTTCAGTCACAAACTTTTGTGGCATAAGTAGTACCGATACGGTTTTTATCCCAGAAAAGAAGAATATTTGGAACGATAAGAACTTTGTTTTAAGCGATATAATTGAGATAGCTCTCAACAACAGAGCAGATATTCTTGCACTTAAAAAAGAGATTGATGTTTCTAAATTTGCAATAAGTGTTGCTAAATCAGAAAGAATACCCGAGTTCGATATCTCTTTGGGGTACGGTGTAAATGCCGAGGCTAAAAATGAGATGGCTCCTTCTCCAAGGTTCACTGGGCTAGAAGTTGGCTTGTCATTCCCAATCCCTCTTTTCAATAGAAACAAAGGCGAGATACTATCTGCCGAAGCACAAAAAAAGCAGGCTGAATACAGATATGTTCAAT
Source organism: uncultured Muribaculaceae bacterium (assembly GCA_964532375.1). Taxonomy (GTDB): domain Bacteria; phylum Bacteroidota; class Bacteroidia; order Bacteroidales; family UBA932; genus Bact-08. The sequence continues at coordinate 4,531 of CAZHHY010000055.1, read as the reverse complement.
CTGAAATAGAGGTTAAGAGCGATGTTACGAGTGCTTTTAACTATTTTGTATTTACCGATAAGAAATTAAATCTTTTTAAAAGTGGTTTGGTAAAAAGCGCAAAAAATGCACTCACACAAAAAAGAGAGGAGTACTTAAAAGGAGAGATCCACCTTATAGAAGTGTTAGACGCACAAAGGAGTTACGACGATGTTCTCTCCTCTTTTTATTCTGCTATTTATGCCAAATCGCAAGCATTAATAAAACTAGAGAGTGCCATAGGCGTTTGGAATATTAGTGCTGAAGTACCAAGTAATTAACCCCGCGGGGTTAATTACCAACTTCCACCAGCTCCTCCTCCACCAAAGCCTCCCCCGCCGAAGCCACCAAAGCCTCCTGAGCCACCGCCACCGAACCCACCAAAACCACCACTTGAGCGGCCTCGGCCTCCCGAAGAGAGAATAGATCCTAGCATTAATAGATCTAAAGCACTTGGCCCTTTGCGGTCTCTGCCACCAAGATTAGTGGGGCCATTACCTTTCTTGCTTATAAATGCAATAAAAATAAATACTAAAAAGAGTACTATAAAAGCACCAAGAGGAGAGCCTTCTTCTCCTTTTTTATAATCTTGGTAACTATATTCACCTGCTGCAATTGGTAGAATAACGTTAAGAGCGGCATCTACACCGGCATAGTAATTATTATCTCTAAAGTGAGGAATCATTTCATTCTCTACAACCCTTCTACAGATAGCATCTGGTAAAGCACCTTCTAGGCCGTAACCAGTTGCAATAAAGGCTTCACCTCTTTCATTGCCTTTCTTGGGCTTAACTAAAATAACTATACCATTATTAAACTTTGCCCCACCAACTCCCCAATTTGAACCTATCGAAAAAGCCATTTGAGCCTTATCATATCCATTTAAAGAGGGTAGAGTAACTAATACTACTTGATTTGAAGTACTATCTGAAAATTGAACAAGGCGAGACTCTAGCTGGCTAGCTTCATTTATTGTGAAGATAGATGCTAAATCATTTACCAACCTTGGCGGTACCGGTTTAGCAGGTACTTGCGTAAAAGCAGCCAAAGGCAGCATAACGCAAATGAGTAGAGCCGATAAAAATTTATTCGCCAAACGATATCTCATTACTCTGTTCGTTTAAATCGTTAGACTGGTAACTAAAGTGCTTTTTAAGACTTTCTCCTGCCATCTCAATAGCAGCAGCAATGCCTTGAGCTGCTTTACCCTCTTTTAGATTGGTAAGCAGAATCTCTTTTTCGCTATCCCAAAAATTTTCGGAGACCTTTTCGTTTATTCCTATATCGCCTATGATTGCAAATTTTTGTGATTTCCAGGCAATATATATTAGAACACCATTTCTCTCTTTGGTGTTAAACATTTTGAGCTTATTGAATACAACAACGGCTCTTGAAACAGGGTCTCCATTGCAGACAGATTCTATGTGAACTCTTATTTCTCCCGATGTGTTTAGTTCTGCTGCTTCAATTGCTTTTACAATAAGATCTTGTTCAATTTTCGATATGAATTTTGAACTACTCATAACTAAAATTCCACTACAGGAACATTTTGCGCACCTTCATTTGCTTCGAAATACTCTTTTCTTTCGAATCCAAACATTCCAGCAAGCATGTTTTTTGGGAATTGGCGAATTGTAGTATTAAAGATTCTTGCAGTTTCATTAAACTTTTGCCTCTCTACAGTGATTCTATTCTCGGTTCCTTCTAGTTGAGACTGAAGCTCCAAGAAATTTTGATTGGCTTTAAGCTCTGGATATCTTTCTACTACTACCATCAATTTAGAGAGCGCCTGAGTAAGCTCGCCCTGTGCTTGTTGGAAATTTGCCATACTTTGAGCAGTCATATTAGTTGGGTCAATTGTAGTTTGAGTAGCTTTTGCACGAGCGTTAACAACTCCTTCTAGGGTCTCTCTTTCGTGTGATGCATACCCTTTTACTGTAGAGACCAAATTTGGGATAAGATCTGCTCTTCTTTGATATACGTTTTCTACTTGAGACCAAGCAGTGGTAACCTGCTCTTCTTGAGATACCATTTTATTATAACTATTCTTTACCCAAAGAAAAGTTACAAGCACTACACCTGCTATTACAAGAAGCGTAATGACACCTTTAGAAAGTTTCATATTATATCTATTTAACGTTAGTTACTATTCTGTGGCAAGCTTAACGCATCTTACCGATGCTGCAAAAGTACTTTTGCTGGCATAATTATAGGGAAAATCTGAGCTATCAAAATGAATAAAACGGTACTCCCCATTGTTGCTGTCCTTCTCCGATGCACTCCACCAAAACCCAAATAGGTTAATGTTGGCAAAACTCTTGAAGTAATTAGAGGAGTTGCCTCCTGGAAGGGCGTTCCACCCCATTGTGTTAGTTTTAATATTATTTGGGCTATATTTCCAAATAGTTGTTTTATTAAGAGAGGCATTAGCTGCTGCTTTTTCTCCAATACCAACCCATTTGTTATCGAAATTAATAGCAGAACCCGCAAAGGTGCTACCCAAATCTTCCCAATCTTCTCTAGTTGGAATGCTCCATCCCTGTGGGCAAACCCCTTTAGGGCCTTTTGCCAGTCCACTAGCAGCTTTCCCACCGGTGGCCTCATCCCATGAATAAAGAGTGCCGAAAATTTCATTAAGAGCAGCTATACTATCGTACTGTTTGCCGGCCCCTGCCCATCTTAAATTGGTTGTTAGCCAATTTAGTTTTCCAATTTTCCTGTAATAATATTTATTACCATCTCTTATGTCTGTAAATGAGTCGGTTGCTTTAATAATACCAGAAAAATTCTCTTCACTACTTGGGTCCAAAATAGTAATAGTTCTTGTTGCTACCTTGGAGTTGAAATCTTTATGTTTGGCAGTAACGCTTATTGAATAATCTCCTGGAATTGAGGGAGTCATGAGCGTTACGGTTTGGCCAACTATTGAATCTAAGCTAAAACCATTTGTTACCCAAGAATATGTGATATCTTTTGTAGGATCTGTTATACCGGTGGCATTTAGTTTTATCTCTTGAGAGATTATCATATATTTTTGGAGTTTAAAATCCAAAATTCCTACCATATAGTTACCATTATCGGTATCTTTATCTTTTTTCTTGCAAGAAAAGATAGATATTGAAAAGATTAGAATAAGTGCCGTAAAATAAATAGAATGCTTTCTCATATTAATGATTGAGGTCGAATTAAAAAACAAAGATATATTTTTTTATTCTAAATTTGTGCCAAACTTGGTTATGATAACAAATGACAAGCTACTAATTTACAAATAAAGCACACAGAAAACTAAACGAGGTGTTATTATAGCCTAAATCATGAGTAAATCAATGAATATAAGATTTTTTAACTCAAACAAAAAAACAGTGTGGTTTTTCACTCTATTAATTTTATTAGCATCGTGCTCGTCAAAAGAATATTTAACTTCAGACGGCTTTGCCCAAGGCACCACCTATCACATTGTTTATTCAAACGAGGCAGGCTATGCACTAGACTCACTTATTACTTCTATTTTTACAGATATAGATTTTTCTCTTAGTGTATACAACAAGGAATCTTTAATCTCAAAAATTAATAGAGGAGAAGAGGTTGAACCAGATTCTCTTATTAGAATTGTTTATGAAAGATCTTTAGAAATATACCATCTAAGCGATGGCTTGTTCGATGTTTCGGCCTCTCCACTCTTTAATATATGGGGCTTTGGTTTTAGCGATAGATCTAAGATAACACAACAGTTAATAGATTCGGCAATGCAACTAACGGGTATGGAAAAAATAAAATTAGAGAATGGCCGTTTTGTGAAAAAATTACCTGGAGTAACAATGAATTTTAATGCCATAGCTAAAGGATATAGTTCTGACGTTATTGCTGGAGAGCTACGTAAACTTGGAGTAGAGAACTATTTGGTAGAGGTTGGGGGAGAGATCGCTTGCAAAGGGAAGAGCCCTTCGGGAGGAAAGTGGAGTGTAGGGATAGACAAACCAGAAGAGGGCAATATTATCCAGGGTGCCCATATTCAAGATATACTTTTACTCTCTGGTGGTGGATTGGCAACTTCGGGTAATTACAGAAAATATTATGAAGAAGATGGTAAAATTTATTCCCATACTATCAATCCTAAAACTGGCTATCCTGTAAGGCATAACCTGCTTAGTGCTACCATTCTTGCAGCCGATGCCATGACTGCCGATGCCTATGCAACATGGTTTATGGTAGCAGGATTAGAAAAAGCAATTGAAGTTTTAGAAAATAATAGCGATATTGAGGGATATTTGATATATACGCAAGATGGCGAATATAAAGTATACAAGAGTAAAGGCATTATCACAAAATAACCAAAAGCACAAACTAATATGAGCAGTAACATTTCCAGAAGATCTTTTATAAAAGGATTGGGTTTAACCGGGGTTGGATTTGGTTTAGGGTTAGCAACTCCAACGTTTCTAAGAGTTAATAACCAGTTTGATACCATAATAAAAGGAGGATAAAGAATATGTCGAAGAAAAAACAAAAAAAA
>CAZHHY010000054.1:0-11014 GCA_964532375.1 uncultured Muribaculaceae bacterium | reverse complement strand
AATTATCTGAAATTATCAATTTAGCTCCTGTTGCGTTTTGGATATCTTCTAGAGAGAATTCAGGATGAAGTTCTTTTAAAACTAACCCCTCTGGAGTTACATCCATTACGCCCATCTCTGTAATAATCATATTTACCTGCCCAGCCGCTGTTAGAGGCAAACTGCACTCTGTTAATATTTTATGAGCTCCTCTGGCTGTATGTTCCATAGCAAGAATAACTCTTGTAGCACCAACAATAAGGTCCATAGCTCCCCCCATTCCTGGAGTTTTTTTACCTGGAATCATCCAGTTTGCTAGATTCCCTTTTTCATCGGCCTCTAGTGCTCCTAAAATAGTAACATCTACATGATTTCCTCTAATAATTGAAAAAGATAAAGAAGAGTCGAAACACGAAGCGCCTGGAAAATATGTTATAAAACCACCTCCAGCATTAGTGAAGTCTGTATCTTCTTTACCAGGTTCTGGTGCTGGTCCCATGCCTAATAGTCCATTTTCTGACTGAATGGTCACTTTAATACCTTCTGCCAAGTAGTTTGGGATTAGAGTGGGTAAACCAATACCAAGGTTAACAACATCTCCGTCATGTAGCTCGAGGGCAGCTCTTCTTGCTACAACCTCTCTCATCTGATTTTTATCCATATCATTAAGTTTTAATAAATTACTGTTTTTTGTGTCTTCTAACAAATTCTTGAGCAATATATGATCCAACATCATCGGCATAACTATTCATGCCAAAGCCAGCATCATAACCAAGTTCCTTTGCAAGTTCATGAGAAATTCTAGGCCCTCCAGCTATTAAAATAACTTTATCTCTAAGCCCCTCAGCCTCTAGTAGCTCTACAAGCTCTATCAGGTTTTTAATATGCACATCTTTTTGGGTAACAGTTTGAGAAACAAGTAGAGCATCGGCTTTAAGTTCAATAGCTTTTGCAATAAAATCTTCGTTTTGCACCTGCGATCCTAGATTGTATGCTTCTACCATTTCGTATCTTTCTAACCCAAAATGACCCGCATATCCTTTCATATTCATAATTGCATCTATGCCTACGGTATGTGCATCGGTTCCTGTACTTGCTCCTATTACCACTAATGGACGCCCAACGTTCTCTTTTATAAAAGCATCGGTTTCATCCATGCTCATTACATTACTCTCTACTTTAGGAACGTATATAGAAGTGTAATCTATAGAATGTGTACAGTTTCCATAGCAGTTGAAAAAGGTATAACCTGGTGTAAGTTCTTTGAAGAACACTACTTGTGGGTTGTCGAATCCCATCTTTTTAAGAAGTTGCTTTGCTGCCTCTGTAGCTTCTGCTCCTTCTGGAACAGGTATAGTAAAACTGAGCTGAACCTTGCCATCATTCATTGTATCGCCATATGGCGTTACTTTGGTTAGGTCTAATGCCTTGTTGGCCTCATTTGATTTCATAGAATATAATCCTGCGCTCATTCTATTTTCCTCCTTTCATTAATGTTATAAATGGGTTTAAGTAATTTTCGCCTTTGGCAGTAACTCCAGCCAACCCTTTGCCTCCGTTTCTTGGTCTTTTCACATCACCAAACAATCCCATTTCTAGTGCGTTAAAGAGCCCCTCCTCTTCTATTCTTTGGAGAGTTACAATAGCGTTTTCCAGTACAGTTTTTGCTCTATTTTTGATTAATCCATTCTCTTTATACTCCACCTCATCTCCAAGATTTCTCATATTATTGAAAATATATCTAGCATTTTCAATAGAGAGAAACCTATCACTCATAAATGGAGTGTGAATAGCTTCGGTTGGCATACCTAAAAGCTGAATTCCTTGCTGAGTCCAAATTCCAATAATATTGAACAGTGCATCTTGAATATGACCCTTAAAAATGTTGCCAGTCATAAACTTGGTTGGTGGCATATATTTTAAAGGAGCTTTCGGGAAAATTTCTCTAGTCATTTGTGCTTGAGCTAACTCATATAAAAAGCCATTCTCTGCCTCTGGGTCCATTTCAAATGCGTGGCCTAGTCCCATTTGCTCTTCTGGTAAACCAGCAAGTAAAGCAAGCTGCTCATTAATAAAGTCCGATGCAAGAACCGTATGTGCTTCTTCAAAGGCATCGGCTGTGGTAAGATAATTATCTTCTCCAGTATTTATGATTACGCCGGCAAAGCCATTTATTACTCTCGAAAAATATTGATCTACAATGGTTCTTTGCATATTTATATCTCTAAACAAGATTCCATACAAAGCATCGTTTAGCATTACATCTAATCCTTCAAGAGCGCCCATAACTGCAATCTCTGGCATACATAGGCCCGAACAGTAGTTACAGAGCCTTATATAACGCCCTACCTCTTCGCCAACTTTGTCTAATGCAGATCTCATTATCCTAAAGTTTTCTTGAGTAGCAAATGTACCCCCGAAACCTTCAGTAGTTGCCCCGTAAGGCACATAGTCTAACAGTGATTGGCCAGTAGTTCGTATAACAGCAATTATATCTGCTCCTTGTCTTGCAGCTGCTTCGGCTTGAATAACGTCTTCGTAGATATTGCCAGTAGCAACAATTACATAAAGATATGGCTTGGCTCCTTCTCCTAGTGTTTTTATATACTCCTCTCTTCTTTGACGCCTCTCTGTAATTCTATTTATGCTATTCTTAATAATAGGATCAAATACTTCTCTAATTTTTTTAGAAGTGGAAACAGGCAATCTAGTTATATCTAGAGATCCTTCAGAAATTTTTTCGGCAATTTCTTGAGGGGTAAGCCCTGTTTGTGCCACTGCATTAGCGATATAGAAGATAGCTCCCTGGGAAAGAACACCTTTCTCTTTAAGCTCGTCAACTACAACGTTGGGTAGAGGAACTTCGTTTTGATCAATTCCATCTATGCCCATTAACCTACATAATGTTCGCTCTACTGCAACAGTAGTATAATCATCGGCAAATTTTTGAACATCAGAGGCAATAGAAGCTGCCAAAGATCTGGCATACTCAACTCGATTAAAATCTAATCCTAATTTACTTTGCATCTTTTAATTCTGTTTTATGTTTTTTTCTAACTCTTTTCTTGCTAAATCTAGCCATAGTGAATTCACACCAAGGCTTTCTGCTATAATTAATGCTTCAGCAGGAGTCTCTTTTATATTATCTAATATAAGAGAGTAATCCATCTGTCCGTTTATAAATCCTTTTACTCTTATTCTGTCGCACTTATCATTATCTATAGTGTAGTGAGTAGTCACAACAGATATAGATTTAGAGTCAGTTAAGATTTCAAGCAACGCGCTAGCTAGAGCTCTACCCTCTGCAGGGTTTGTTGTGCGTGCAGGTTCATCTATAAGAGAGAGAATACAATAACCTTCGTTCACTCTTTTTATCATACTATCTATACGTTTCATCTCTGCTGCAAAAGAAGAGAGACCTTTTTTGTAATCTTCGTCATCTCCAAAAGAGAGATGAATCTCTTGAACAGGCATTATAGTAGCGCTATTTGTAGGTATTCCAAATCCAAATTGGAAGAGATATTGACACAAAGCTAAAGTCTTTAAAGTAAGGCTTTTACCCCCCATATTTGAGCCCGTTATCAATAATGGTTTTCCCAATTTAACTGTAATCTTGGTATCTTGATACTCTCTATTTTCTTTTGAAAGTATGTTTGCAACTTCGGGATTGAACATCCCTTTATACATTGTTATAGAATTAGATATTTCGGGAATAGAGAGGTTCAAAGTATATAGCTGAAGCGCTTTAGCCATTAGAATATCTAACTGCGCTAGATTTACTAATGAATCTTCTAACTTTACATATTCATTTTTAATCTCGTTAGATAGTTTTTTTCGAATTTTCTCTTCAATTAAAGAGCATTGATACAAAATCTCTTCATTATATGAGGTTTCTAATTTTAGCCTATCCCTTAACTTTTTTAGTTCGTCACTATATGAATCGTATATATAAAACGAAGTGATTCTATTACCATCGGGGTCTAACAAATTTAGGAGATGCTCTAGGTCTGGTAAAGTGATAGCGTTAATAGTGATCTCTTTCAATAGCGCCCTTATCTGTTGATTAATTAATGATAACGATTTTATTTCAAACAGTTCAATATCGTCTGCTACAGACCCTTCTGCAATACGTTTGAGCGAATTTCTTATATCTTTAAGATGGCTTAGTTGAATAGCTATTTTATCTTTAAGAATAAATAGCTCGCCTCCTTGTTTCATTAATGATTTAAATTCCGATAGATTTGAATAGAGTAGTGATATTTTATCTATATCGGTCTCCATTTTGCTTTCTAATAGTATAGTAGACGAAAGAGAAGAGTATAGATTAAGAGTCGAATACATATATCGTATTCCACATGGTATATCTAATATTCTCTTAAATCTTACAGCCATTTTCTAAGTAATATGTTAATCTTAACTCTTATAATTAAAAATATCGTAAATTGGTAATCCTATTCTTGCCTCTAGCTCTTTACATATCAATGTTGAATCTAATGAGTAACCAGTTGGAGATACAGGGTTTACACATATAGCAATTAGATTACTTTTTTGTAGTACCGATATTCTACCCCCTTTGTTAATAAAATTCCTATAGGTTAGCGGCGTTACAAAAATTTTAGTAAAGTCTCTAACCACTATCTCTTTAGAAAACTCTTCTTTTACAGATGATAATTTTTTTAGTAACCTATCTGTTAATGCACCCGAAACAAAAACGTGATCATAAAATAATTTCGAATTACTATCAAGTTGTTCTGTGCTATCTAATGTAAAAGCCGATTCATAAAGAGGATGAAATTCTCCGGTGACACTATTTACACTCCAAACTCCACTTGATTGATTAATTAATTGATAGTTTATCTCTTTTTTAGTTTTTTCTATTCCTATAAGTTCTACAGCAAATGCTGTTTTATTTATCAACTCTTTTAATGACATACTTAATGCCGCTCCTGTTGTCATTATCATCGCTTCAGATATAGCCGGAGAAGCTGGAGATAGTCTAGATAGAGCGCCATCTATAATACAAAGGTCTACATCGTAATTAGCTTTAAGTCTATCAATCCATCTCTTAAGAGCAAGCGAAGAGGGGGGCCCAGAGAGCATTACTTTGCCTTTACTAATAGCCCTAGCAGTAATTAATCTTCCAAGCGAAGTATGTTGGTCGTCTACATCTAATAGCTCAGATATAATTCTCCTCTGCTTGTAGTGTTTTTCACTTGTAGTGAAATAAATCCCCTCCTTAAGAAAAATCTCTGGTTTTGAACTTCGTGTAACTTGGTCTGTACGTTCACCATCTATTCCTATGGAACTGACTCCCACTTTCATTTTATTCAATGGGAGTCTGTTCAGGATATAGTTTAAACACTCTGTTTTACCGGTATTCTTCTCAAGGCCTACAATAGATAGAGATCTATAATTAAGGAGCTCTTCGATGAACGGCATATATTTTACTTCTCGTGCGATCTTAATTTTCTTGATAGAACTGCTGGTTCAATGTTTAGGTGCTGCCCTGCAAGTAAACCAGCTACCCCTTCTACTATTGCATTCTCCTTACAATCTGGACAATCACAATTATTTTCGTAATGGCTTGGTTCTGTATATGTAGTTATAACACCTTCAAAGTTTCTGAGTACTACCTTTCCTGGCGATTGAGATATAACATATGTAGGCATTACAGGTGTTTTACCACCACCACCTGGTGCATCTACTACAAATGTAGGAACTGCATATCCAGATGTGTGACCTCTTAGCCCTTCAATTATTTCAATGCCTTTAGACACTGGAGTACGGAAGTGCTCTAGCCCCATAGAGAGATCGCATTGATAAATATAATAAGGTCTTACTCGTATCAATACTAGCTTGTGAACAAGCCTCTTCATAATGTTCACACAATCATTTACACCCCTAAGAAGTACCGATTGATTCCCAAGAGGAATACCAGCGTTTGCCATTTTCTCACAAGCAGCAGTAGATTCTGGAGTGATTTCATTAGGATGATTAAAATGGGTGTTAAGCCAAATTGGATGATATTGTTTTAGCATATCTACCAATTTATCTGTAATCCTTTGAGGGCATACAACAGGTACCCTAGAACCAATTCGTATAATCTCTACATGAGGAATAGCTCTAAGCCTTTGAATAATAGATTCTAATTTAGCATCTGAAACCATTAGAGCATCTCCTCCAGAAAGGAGCACATCTCTTACTTGAGGAGTTCTAGCTATGTAATCTATTGCTTTTTGCACATTATCGGTAGAGCTCTCTCCATCTTTCTGCCCAGCAAATCTTCTTCTTGTACAATGCCTGCAATACATAGAGCACATATCGGTAATAAGTAAAAGAACTCTATCTGGATATCTGTGGGTTAAACCTGGTACCGGAGAGTCTTCATCTTCGTGCAGAGGGTCTAGCAAGTCGGCTGCAGAAACCATCGTTTCGGAGCCTGTTGGAATTGCCTGCTTACGTACAGGGCAATTAGGGTCATTTGGATCTATTAAGCTAATGTAGTATGGCGTTATAGCCATTCTAAGTGTCTTAAGAGATTCCTTAACGCCTTGCTCCTCTTCTTCTGTTAGAGGGATTAATGCTTTTAGCTGGTCTAGAGTTTCTATTCTGTTCTTTACCTGCCATTTCCAATCATTCCATTGTTCATCGGTAGCTGTCGGAAATAAAATATTGCGTCTGCTAACTGTCATAATATTAAATATATAATTTTTCAAATAATTCACGAATCTCTTTTGACTCTCTAATAATATTAAGAGTAAGATTTGCATGACCTTTTGCAAAGCCATTGCCAACAATTAAATTAATATCCTTGCCAACACCCTCGGCACCTAATGCTGCCTTTGTGAAGCTTGTAGCCATAGAGAAAAAGTATACAAAACCCTGGCCTTTTGTAATAAGAATTGAGGTCATCTCTGTAGATGGAACATTTACATTATTAACTGTTACATCACATCCTCTCCCACCTGTTATCTTCATAACTTTGGAGTATACATCCATCACATTTGTAGCATCGGCAATTATAATGTGTGTTGCAAGGTTTAGCTTTTCAATACGTTTTGCATTCTCTTCAGAAAATTCAACTACTATAACTTTACCAGAAGAGCCTGCATTTTGCATTGCTTGATAACAACACAAAATACCAGATTTGCCTCCCCCACCAATAATGCACACAATATCTCCCTCTGTCACTAGCCTATCTACTTGAGCCGGTGCTCCTGCCACATCTAGTGCTGCTAGTGCCAATTTTTCAGGAATATCGTCTGGCAAAATTGCAAAGAGACCACTCTCAAAAAGAATAGCCTCTCCCTCCACATCTATCTGATCTGATGATGGCGACAGTTTTTTAATAGATTTTAATTTTAGAGGGGTAAGAGAAAGCGAGACAAGAGTCGCAATTTTATCGCCTACTTTTAAACGGTTTTTAGGATATTTATCGCCAATTGCTTTGACTGTGCCAATGAGCATCCCTCCCGATCCTGTAATTGGATTTTGAAGTTTTCCTCGCTCCTGCACAATGGATAGAATCATCTCTTCCATTTTCAAAGCATCTCCACCACATGCTTGCTTAATTTGAGTAAAAGAGGCAGAATCTACGTTAAGGGTGCTCACATCTATGAGCACCTCATTATCGTAAATTTCCATGTTATTATTGAGCTGTTGTGCAGGTTGAGGTAGGGTATCCTTGGGAGAAATAACCCTATGAGTGCCATACCTACAACCTATCCTATTACTCTCTTTATGCATATAGTTCTGTAAATACTTTTCTTATTTTCTCTGATTCTCTTAGAATTTGAAGAGTAATCTCGGCGTGGCCTTTTGTGTAACCATTACCTACAATCATATTTACGTCTTTACCAACACCTTCGGCTCCTAACGCAGCTTTTGTAAAACTTGTAGCCATAGAGAAGAAATAGACTATACCATTATCTTTGGTGCATAAGATACTTGTCATCTCGGTATCAGTAATGTTAACGTTATTTATAATAACATCACATAACTCTCCATTTGTAAGTTCTTCTATTTTCTCCAAAATAGCAACAGGCTGAGTTGCATCTGCTCCAAAAACATAATCGCACAAATCTAAGTCTTGAAGTCTTTTAGTGCTTTTTTCGCTATGACACATTCCAATTACTTTACCAGTAACACCAGCACGCTTTTTAGCCTCATAGCAGCAAAGCATACCAGATTTCCCACCTGCACCAATAATAAGTACAGTATCGCCTGGCTTAACAAGTTTTGCTGTTTGTGCTGGAGCACCTGCTACATCAAGTGCAGAGAGTGCTAAGTTCTCTGGCATATCTGCAGGAATCTTTGCATAAATACCACTTTCGAAAAGGATAGCCTTACCGTCAATATCAACTTGATCTATATCTGGGCGAATATCTTTAATCTTATCAATTCTTAGAGGAGTTAATGAAAGTGAGACCAATGTTGCAATTTTATCACCAACTTTAAGATCTGTTTTTCCAATAAGAGCATCTCCTATTTTTTCTACAGTTCCCAGAAGCATACCACCCGACCCTGTAACAGGATTTCTATGTTTTCCTTGCTTTGCAACAATATCAAGCATTATTTGAGCAATTTTCTCTTTGTCTCCGCCTGCTTGTTCTTCTATTTGAGTAAAGCTTGCAGAGTCTACATTTAATGTTTGAACATCTATAAGAATCTCATTGTCGAAAATCTCATCCATGTTATTGTCTATTTTATTTGCTGGTTGAGGAAGAACGCCTTTTGGTTCTATTACTCTGTGAACTCCATATTTGTTGCCCTTTTTCATTGTTTGTGTGATATTAAATTAGTGTAAATTAGATTTATTAGTTTTTTGGTTTTAAGCCGAGGATTTTTCTGGCTTCGGCAGGTGTTGCAATTTCGCGCCCAAATTCTTTTGCTATTCTTACAACTTTCTCTACCAATTCTCCGTTAGATTTTGCAAGAACTCCTTTAGATAGAAAAACGTTATCTTCAAACCCAACTCTTACGTGGCCTCCGTCAATAATTGCAGCTGCTGCAAGTGGAAATTCGAATCTTCCAACCCCAGCAACAGTGTAAGTTGCATCTGCAGGAATACTCCCTCTTAAGAATATAAAGTCACGAAGCTCTCCAGTTATACCTCCATTTACACCCATGACAAAATCGAAGTGCATTGGAGAAGTTATAAAGCCCTTTTTGTGAAGCCTTAATGCCATATCTATCATGCTTTTATCAAACACTTCAAGTTCGGGCTTAATGCCATTTTCAATCATTCTTTTGCCAAAGTATTTAATTGTGTTCTCTGTGTTAGTAAACACTTCGTCTCCTCCGAAATTTAATGTTCCACAATCAAGAGTGGCCATTTCTGGGTTCAATTCTGTTGGCTGTAATCTCTCATCGTCGGTCATTCCAACTGCGCCTCCGGTAGAAGGTTGGATAATAACGTCTGGACACACTTTATAAATTGCATCCATAACCTCTTTGAAGCGGTTTTTATCTTGAGTTGGAGTGCCATCATCTTTACGTACATGCAAATGAATAATGCTAGCACCAGCGTCGTATGCGCTTTTAGCCTCTCTTGCACACTCTTCTACGGTATAAGGTACTGCAGGATTATGCTCTTTTAAAACCTCGGCACCACTAATAGCTGCTGTTATAATTAATTTTTCCATAAACTCATTATTTATTTTTTCTTTGACAATTTTTTGGGACAATACAAGTTCCACTTGCCTTACAAACAATAATAGGCTCTTCTAGCAAGTCTGCTGCAGATCCTGAAATATCTGATCTTGGTACTATTACCTTTCTAGCAATAAATTCCATTTTTCTAGAGCTTCCTCCAGCGCTAACAATCTCTCCAGTAGCTTCTATAAAGTCTCCGGCATAAACAGGTGCTAAGAAGTCTACACTATCATAAGCCCTAAAAAGCCCTTCATCTCCATCGTTTCTTATTAGTAGCTCTGTAGCTACATCTCCAAATAATTGAAGCATTTTGGCACCATCAACAAGATTACCTCCATAATGGGCATCGTGTGAGCTCATCCGAACTCTAATCATTGCATTTTGAGACATATAAAAATTATTTAGTGAATAAAAAATCAATTAAAACAGCAGGGGTATGAACATCTTCTGGTTTAATAGAACCAGTTTCAACTATTTCTACTACCTCGGCAATTACTAGATCTCCTGCCATTGCCATAATAGGGTTAAAGTTTCTAGTTGTTCCTTTATAGTAGAGATTACCGGCTTCATCAGAAATTGATGCTCCAACAAATGAGATATCAGACCTTAGAGGTTTTTCAAGAATAAAATCTTTACCATCTACATTAATAATTTGTTTGCCCTTTTCTACCACTGTACCTATGCCTGTAGGCGAAAGCACTCCACCTAGCCCAGCCCCTCCTGCTCTTATTCTCTCTACAAGTGTTCCTTGAGGAGAGAACTCAACCTCTAATGTAGAGTTATTCATGTTGTCAACAGCAGCCGTATTAGAGCCTATGTAAGAAGTTATAAGCTTTTTAACCTGACCATTTGAAATTAATTTTCCAAGACCTTTGTCGACAAAAGCAGCATCATTACAAATAAGGGTAAGGTTACCCACACCAGAAGATGCAATAGCATCCATAATTGTATTTGGGCCTCCATTTGTAAGAAACCCCCCAACCATAATGGTCATTCCATCTTTTACCTTTTCAACGATTTGACTCAGATTAATTGACTTATCCATTGTTTTTTAAAATTTGTAGATTAATATGAAAGATTCAATTTCGCAAAAATACATATTTTATAGACTAAAAACAACTGCTAATTGCATATAAGAGTGATATTATAACAAGTTTCTAATTATAACTTTGCTCAATTAATTTAAAAATTATACTTTTGAGAAAAATAATTCACAAACGCTAAACTGCAATATATTAACAAATATAACATATCTGTTACATAATAGAGCAACAATGTTATATATAAAAACAATCTCTATGTTACTAAATTTCATACCTATGCAAACGCAAGCAATCAATAATCTAAAAATTGATGAACAACTATCTTCATTAAGTTCATT
>CAZHHY010000053.1:0-11094 GCA_964532375.1 uncultured Muribaculaceae bacterium | reverse complement strand
ACAGAAAAAATTGTAACAGAAAAAAAAGGAGCCGAAGCATTTAACGGAGTAAGTGGAGTAATCGGACTAAGTGGAGTAACGAATGCACAAACAGATGCTAATGTGAATGCACTCTTTGACAAGAGAAGTGGTAAACTCATATTGCTAAATAGACCCACACTCAATACAATAGGTTTTGTAGAAGACATCAAAGGGGGGTTACCCTTTTGGCCTAGATATATGGGTAGCCAAGGAGAGCTCATTTCGTATACAAATGCTCTTGATATTATTGATGCGGCAGAGCTTGACAGCAAAAATAGTAGTTTTATTAAAGAGCTATCTGTCAAGATTAAAGAAGATGATAACCCTGTTGTTGTAATTGTAAAACCAAAAAAATAGATATAGCTATGTGGGGTAAAATATTTAGCTACATAAGATTTTCTCTGGTATTTTCTTTTGTTTTTCTGTTTGGTTGTGCTTTTGGTAGTAATAGATCCTATTCCCAGCAGAAACACAAGCTTACAATGACCTTAGAAGAGGTTACAGAAACAGCAAAAGAGCAGTCACAGGCTGCCATGCTTGCGAAACACAATTTTCTTATAAATTACTGGCAGTTTCGCTCATATAAGGCAACACTATTACCATCGCTCAATTTAGGTGCCTCTTTGGGGCAATACAATCGCTCATTAATAGCATTGCGTAATAGTGAAACAGGTGAATACAACTACATTACCAATAATAATCTTACCAATAGCCTCTCCCTCTCAATAGATCAAAACATTGCTCTTACTGGGGGTAGAGTCTCTTTAATTACTAGTCTTAACCGTCTTGACCAATTCTCTCCCATAAATAATATACTATACAACTCCCAACCAGTAAAAATCAATTATACACAACCAATTAAGGGATATAATTCACTCAAGTGGGATAAAATAATTGAGCCTAAGTATTACGAGAGTGCAAAGAGACGTTATATGGAATCTCTAGAGCAAATTAATATTAGTGCAACCACTCTCTTTTTTAATGTGCTTTCGGCCCGGATAAACTTAGAGATGGCTCAACAAAACCTAGAATCTACCGAGCTTTCATTAAAGATTGCACAAGAGAGATATGAGATAGGAACAATTACTAAAAATGATGTTCTCTCTTTAAATCATAGATTACTGAATGCTCAGTTAGACATAAGCGATAAACAGTTGGCTCTTGAAGTTAGTATGCTAGCTCTTAGGACTTTTCTTGGCTTTAACGACAATGTAGATATCTCACTTATTATCCCAGAAAATATTCCCGATTTACAGGTAGATTACCAAGAGGTATATACCCGTTCAATCGAAAACAGTACCTACATGTTAGGAAATGAGATTTCATTATTAAGTGCCCAGCAAGAAGTTGCAAGGGCAAAATCTACCAATGGCTTACAGGCCAATTTTTTCGCAATATTTGGATTAACTCAAAGGGGTGATACTTTCTCTGGAGCGTATAAAAATCCTATGGATCAAGAGATTTTGGGATTAAGCCTCTCTCTTCCAATTTTAGATTGGGGAATGGGTAAAGGCAAAGTTAAACTGGCACAATCTAGAGAAGAGGTTGTTAAAACACAAGTAGAACAATCTATTGCAGAATACAGGCAAAACATTTTAATTAAAGTAATGCAATTTAATAAGCTTAACAGGCAGTGTAATATATCTATGCAGGCCGATTCAATTGCTAAACTTTCATATAACATTGCAAATGAGCGCTTCAAAAACGGTACAATTACAGTTCTAGAACTCAATACAGCTCAAAATGAAATGAGAAGCTCTGCCTCTAGGTACATTAATGATCTAGGAAGTTATTGGCAAAATTATTTTACAATAAGAAAGTTGAGCCTTTACGATTACATCAACAATAAAGAGCTCTCTGCAAATTTCGATAGACTAACAGATAATTAATATATTTAAATATGACCAGATATTTATTATTTTCATTAATGGCTCTGCTTGCTCTCTCTTGTTCTCCAAAAGGAGATAAGGAAGAAGAGGTAGATGCTGCTAGAGCAAACTTTACTGCCGAAAAAAACCTTGTAGAGACTATTGTTTTAACAAAGACAGATTTTAATAGACAAATAGTTACCAATGGTAAATTAAGGGCAGTTAAAAAGAGTGATCTTCTCTTTAAAACGCAAGGTATTATATCTGACATACATGTTAAAAATGGGAGTTATGTTAAACAATATCAAGAGATTGCACAGCTAGACTCTAAGCCTGCCAAGTTGAAGCTACTACAAAGCCAAGAGAGAATGGAGAAAGCCAATCTTGATTTTGCCGATAAGCTTATTGGATATGGCTATGGGAGAGATACAGCTACTGTACCAGCAGATTTGCTAAGGGTTATTAAGATACAATCGGGCTATAATCAATCTTTAAATGACTTAAGGCAATCAAAAGAAGATTTAGAAAATACCACTTTAAGTGCTCCCTTTTCGGGTAAAGTAGCGAATATTGAGGGTAGAGTGTATGAGCCCAATTCGGGTGTGTTTTGTACTCTTATAGATGACTCTAAATTTGAGGTTGAATTCTCTTTACTAGAGTCGGAACTCTCTTATATAAAAGTTGGTAATACGGTAAAGGTCTCATCTTTTAGTGAACCTGCTCTTTTTTACATGGGATTGGTCACTCAAATAAACCCTGTTGTAGACGATAAAGGACAAATAAAGGTTATGGCTCAAGTTAGCAACTCTAGCGGGAAGCTAATGGAGGGAATGAATGTAAAGGTTGTTGCTCAAAGCTTGCTGCATGGCCATTTGGTTGTTCCTAAAAGCGCAGTTGTAATGAGAGATAATTTTGATGTTCTCTTTAGATTAGACCCTACCACTGGCAAAGCTATGTGGACTTATGTGAATGTAGTTATGACAAATACCGAGTATCACTCGGTAGTTGCCAATAAAGAGAAAAACGCAACTCTAAACGAGGGCGATATTATTATTGTTACTGGTAACCTTAACTTGGCCGATGGCTCTAATGTAGAGATTAAAAACTAAAAATTATGATAGGGAAACTCATAGAGAGGCCAATAGCCGTAACTATGTCTATTATAGCAATTCTGATACTTGGCGCTGTTGCCATCGGTATGTTACCGGTATCTCTGATGCCAGAAGTAGATATACCTCAAATAACAGTTCAGGTGAGTGCTCCTGGTTATTCGGCAAGAGAAGTAGACAACTCAATCTTAAAAAATTTAAAAAACCAACTAAGACAGGTGTCGGCACTTAAAGAGCTTACTAGCAAAGCCAATAATAACTCCGGTGTAATATTCATGGAGTTCGAACACGGGGCCGATATCCATTTTATTTTTATTGATGTAAATGAGAAGATAGATAAGGCAGTGAGCTCCTTGCCCAAGGAAATTGAGCGTCCAAAGGTTGTAAGGGCAAGTGCTACAGATATACCCTCGTTCTTTATTAATATGACTACAGAGAGTGACCAGGATTCTAAGTTTATGGAACTTAGTAGGTTCGCATCTGATGTGATTGCTAAAAGACTAGAGCAAGTGCCAGAGGTGGCTCTTGTAGATGTGAGTGGATTGTTGCTACCCGAACTTATGATTACCCCTTTTACAAGTAAAAATCTTGCACTAGGTATTACAGACGATGTTCTTATTAATGCAATAAATAGCAACAACCAATCTTTAGGCAATATTACAATCAAAGATGGGCATTACCAGTGGGATATTAGGTTTATATCTGAGATTAGAACCAAAGAAGATATTGAAGAGATAAACCTTAATATTAATGGCCGAGTTTTTAAATTCAAGGAGCTTGCTACAGTAAAGGAGCAGCCTAGAGCTATTAAAGGGCTCATCCGTTCCGATGGCAAGAGAGCAGTGAGCATGGCGGTAATTAAACAATCTGATGCCAAGATGGCTGCTTTGAAAGCCTCGTTAGATGAACTCACCGAAATCTTTAGCAAAGAGTACCCCCAGGTGCAGTTTAAGGTTACCAGAGACCAAACAAAGTTACTAGATTATTCAATTAAAAATCTTAGTAATAATATTTTACTGGGAGCTTTTTTAGCCTGTTTGGTTATTTTTCTGTTTATGCAGGACTTTAGATCTCCCATTCTTATTACAATCACAATTCCGCTCTCTCTTATTGTCTCTCTGCTTTTCTTTTATGTAGTTGGAATTTCTATTAACATTATCTCTCTCTCTGGCCTTATTCTAGGAATAGGTATGATGGTAGACAACTCCATTATTGTAATTGACAATATTACTCAGCTAAAAGAGAGGGGCTATGGTCTTAAAGATTCTGTAGTAAAAGGGGTGAACGAGGTGTTTGCACCAATGTTGAGCTCTGTACTAACCACTTGCTCGGTATTTTTGCCACTTATATTTTTAAGCGGTATTGCTGGCTCTCTATTCTTCGACCAAGCTATGGCAGTCACTATTGGGCTTTTTGCATCGCTGCTAGTAGCAGTTCTAGTGATTCCTGTCTATTATTATCTCTTCTATAAAAAAACTGGAGGCCCTGTACAAAATAGATTCTTGGCTAAACTTCACCCTTTTGACTATGTTGCTTTGTATGAGAAGGGGTTAAAGTGGGTATTTAGGCATCAAAAACTGGTATGGGCTATTTTTATTATGATTATCCCGGCAACGTTTTTGCTTTACCAGGTAATAGACAAATCTAAACTTCCGGTTGTTACCCATGACGATACTATTCTTTATATAGATTGGAACTTACCTTTGAACGTTCAAGAGAACGACAATAGGGTAGAGAGGATCTCAAAAGAGGCTACAAGTTTAATCTCGCATAGAAGTACTTATGTAGCCTCGCAGCAATTTATTCTTTCGCATACTCCAGAACTAACAGCATCGGAAGCAATTGTCTATATTCAATCTAAAGACCCTGCAGAGTTAGAGCAGATAGAGAAAATGATATCTGAATCTATAGCACAAAATTACCCCGAAGCTACTTTCCATTTCTCTCTTGCAGATAATATTTTCAATATGATATTCTCTGACAAGAGTTATAATTTAACTGCAAAAATTATTGGTAAAGACAATAAACCACCTAATCCAGATAAGTTGAATCTTTTTCTGGAAAAGATATACAAAGAGATGCCTTTTCAACATATAGAGCCAGTACTATGGCAGGAGCAAATCTTGTTAGTGACCCGTGCAGAGATGCTCTCTTTGTATAATGTGAGCCACAGTGCAATTCACTCTGTTATTAAAAATGCCGCTAGGGAAAATAGACTGCTTTCTATAAGCCATGGGACTTACTCTGTGCCAGTTACAATGGGAGATGAGGCTGAATTTTCCAACGATATCTCTTCGCTTACTGTTAAAGGGGCAGATGGAGTAGACATTCCTCTTAATTTGCTATTGAAAGAGAGTAGAGTACGAGATTTTAAAAATATAATATCTGGAAGAGAGGGAGATTATTACCCTCTTAATTTAGAGGTGCAAGATAAAGATATAACCAAAGTAATGGAAAATATATCTGCCCTTGCAAAAGTAGATGGCAATTTTGACATTATCTATTCGGGTAGTTATTTTGACAATAGAAAATTAATAAAAGAGCTGGTTGTTATTCTTACTGTAGCCTTACTTTTACTTTTTTTTATTCTTGCTGCCCAATTTGAATCCTTAGTACAGCCTCTAATAATTATCTCTGAGGTTTTAGTAGACGTTTTTGCAGCAATGATGTTCTTGTGGTTGTTTGGTTCGGGGTTGAATCTAATGTCTATGATAGGTATTGTGGTAATGAGTGGTATTGTTATTAATGACTCAATATTAAAGGTAGATACAATAAACCGCCTTAGAAAAGAGGGTTACTCTTTGCTAAGAGCTACAATGACTGGTGGGGCAAGAAGATTGAAGCCTATAGTTATGACAAGTTTAACCACTATTCTTGCTATTGCACCGTTTTTAGTACGAGGAGATATGGGTTCCGATTTACAGTACCCGCTCTCACTTGCTCTAATTGGAGGAATGATTGTAGGAACTATTGTAAGTATATTCTTCATTCCTATGTTCTATTACACTATTTATAAAACAAGAAAGAGATGAGGTTACCGTCATTTTCAGTCATACTTATTTTTGTAGTTTTGGTTATTGTGGGGGCAGGATTGACTCCACTACTAAGCCTTCAATATAAGCCTACTGAAAAAGGCAAAAATTTATCTATTTCTTATAATTGGCAAGGTGCTTCGGCAAGGGTAATAGAGGCCGAGGTAACATCTAAACTTGAAGGAGTTGTTTCTACTCTAGCTGGTATTAAGGAGATTACTTCATTCTCTTCTAAAGACAGAGGGTCAATAAATATTACTCTTAAGCAAGATGCAGATATAGACGCAGTTAAGTTTGAAATGGCCTCTCTAATAAGGAGGATTTATCCAAAACTACCGCAGGAGGTCTCATACCCTTTTATAGCAGCAAGGGATGCTAATTTAGCAGGCAATTCTTCTATGCCTATTCTTATTTATACAATAAATTCTGCACTCTCGCCTCTTAAAATATATGAATATGCACAGGATAATATAGTTAATGAACTCTCATTAATACCTGGGCTCGCTAGTGCCGATCTTAACGGTGCAACTTCTTATGTCTATGATATAGAGTATAATACAGAATATATAGGAGATTTGGGAATTATAGCGTCGGATATTGTCTCTGCCATAAATGTAAATAGCGGAAGAGAGACAGTTCTTGGTAATAAAGATGGCAATGCAATTGTTATTAAAACAGATGTCTCGGGAGAGTCGCTAGGTTTTGTTCCTGTTAAAAATGTGCAAGGGCGCATTATACGTTTAAATGACATTGCAACAATTACTCTAAAAGAAGAGATGCCAACTTCATTTAGCAGAATAAATGGGCTCAACACTATAAATTTATCTATTAAGCCAGAGAAAGGAACTAACAACTTGGAGCTGATTAAGGCTGTCAAAAATAAGATGAAAGAACTTAGTGTGAGGTTCCCTGCTAATTTTTCGGCATTTATAGTCTCCGACCAATCTACCGAGATTAAAGAAGAGATAAATAAGATACTAAGAAGAACAATTCTCTCTGTAATTATTTTGCTCCTTTTTGTCTATGTTGTGAGCCGCAGTTTAAGATATTTGGTAATAATTTTTATTACTCTTGTAGCCAATATTTTCATTGCATTTATCTTCTACTACCTCTTTAATTTAGAGATTCATATCTATTCTCTTGCAGGTATAACGGTCTCTTTGGGCATAATCATAGACACCTCTATTATTATGATAGCCCACTATGGTTATTATAAAAACTTAAAGGCATTTATTGCCATACTTGCAGCGCTGCTCACAACAATAGGGGCTCTCACTGTAGTGTTTCTGCTACCCGAACAAGAGAAGAACATGCTGTTGGAGTTTGCTGCGGTTATCATTATAAACTTAGCTGTTTCTATGGCTATTGCTCTTGTTTTTATTCCTGCCTTGATAGATAGATTTCCAATTAAAGGGGTGAGTGATTCACAAAGCGTAAAAGGTGCTAGAAGGGTTATTAAGTTTAACAATCTTTATAGTAAGTATATTGTTTTTGGGCGTAATCATAAATGGATATTTGTAGTTCTCATTGTTCTTGGTTTTGGATTACCGATACATCTTTTGCCTTCTAAAATAGAGAAAGAAGAGACTCGTTTTCAGAGGGTTTATAACAAAAGTATTGGCAGTTCATTTTATCAGAACAAACTTAAGAAACCTATAGAAGTTGTACTGGGTGGCTCTTTTAGGTTATTCCAGAAGAATATGGCTACTGGTTTTGGTGGATTTTATCGTGACCCAGCTAGGCCAGAACTATCTATAAACGCCTCTATGCCCGATGGGTGTACTGTAGAGCAGCTTAACGATATAGTTGTTTTTATGGAGAACTATCTTACTCAATTTGACCAAATTGAGATCTTTTACACTAATGTCTATTCTTACAGTAATGCATCTATAAATGTCAAGTTTAAGAAAGGGGTAGAAAACACCGGTTTTCCTTTAATGCTAAAAAGTGAAGTAATTTCAAAGGCAATAGATTTTGGTGGTGCAAATTGGAGTGTATCTGGCATAGACGATCAATATTTTAATAACAATGTAGGGTCTGGTATGGGAGGTAGCCAACGTATTGTGCTCACTGGATATAACTATGACCTCCTATATACTTACGGTATGAATTCAGTAGAGGCTCTTTCTACTAACCAACGGGTGAAAGATGCTTTCGTCTCTGGCCAAGCTCGCTATTGGGGGCGAGGGAGCAGGAATGAGTATTTTATAGATTTTGATAGAGTTAAAATGGCAGAACTAAATATTGACCCTCGTTCTGTTTACTATGCATTAAATAGAAAATTAGCCTCGGCAGGTAGGGCTTCTTATAAAGCAGATGAAGACAACTCAATTAAAGTGCAGGTTATTTCTAATGAGAAGGAGAGTTTCGATATTTGGAACCTAAAGAATGAATATTTAGATATTGGTAAAAGAAAGATAAAATTCTCTGATATTGGAAAGATAGAGATGCGCAAAACGGGTAACGATATTTTTAAACGAAACCAACAGTATGTTTTAAATGTATCTTATGATTTTATAGGCTCATATGAGCTCTCTAAAAGAGTTACAGATAGAGAAAGAGATAGGTTAAATAATGAGGTCCTTCCAATAGGATTTAAAGCAGATTTAGACCAATGGGGGTTAGGTATGAGCACTTCTAAGACTTTTTTACTTCTGCTCATAATAATTACGATAATCTATATAATTTGTTCTATTCTCTTTGAGAGTCTTTTGCAACCTCTTATTATTATCACTCTTATACCAATTTCTTTTATTGGATTATTTTTAACTTTCTATTTCACTAACTTTAGATTCGATCAAGGGGGTATTGCTGCTTTAATAATGCTTAGCGGTATCTCTGTAAATGCTGGTATTTATGTGCTTAACCAGTATAATCTTATTAGTAGAAGTGCAATTGGTAAAAGATCTTCTATAAGAAACTATATAAAATCCTATAACCACAAGATTATTCCAATTCTTCTTACGATTGTCTCTACGGTGCTAGGGCTTGTTCCATTTCTAACAGATGGCCCAAATGAGGTTTTCTGGTTCTCATTTGCAGTAGGTACAATGGGAGGGTTGCTATTTTCTTTGGTGGGTATTCTCTTTATTTTACCGGTATTTGGAAAAAAGAGAGTTGCAGGAGAGCTGTTTTAATTGGAATCACTCTGCTTTAACCTGTAACCCACTCCTCTAACGCTATCTATAACTAGAGTAGTTTCGGTTAGTTTTTTGCGCAGATTAGATGTTAAAGCCTCTAAAGCTCTTTTAGGATCTACATCTTTACCCTCCCATACATGTACAAAAATATCTGAGTTCTTACATGTTTGATTATAATTTCTACAGAGTACCTCTAACAATTTATTCTCGAACATTGAGAGAACGGTGGTAGACCCATCTTGCATATATAAAGTTCTCTCTTCGGGAGAGTAGGTGATTGTTCCCAAGGTAAAAAGATCGCTTTTCTTAGCCGAGACTAACAAGCTCTTTTGCACTCTAATGAGTAGTTCCCTAAGGCCGAATGGTTTTTTAAGATAGTCTGTGCAGCCTATTTCGAACCCATTAACAACGCTACTATCGTCACTAATAGAGGTAATGAAAATAATTGGAATGTTTTTATCGGTAGCTCTAATAAGTTTTGCAAGCTCAAAACCATCTATCTCTGGCATGTTAACATCGAACAGCAATAGATCTGGACGAACTACATGATATTGTTCCAGAGCAGATTTGCCATCATTTACAAATGTGAGGTCATATCCGTTCATCTTGAGGAACTCACACATTGCATATCCAAAATTTAATTCATCATCTGCCAGTAATATCTTCTGTGCCATGTTCTTCGTTTTTTATTGATAGAGTAAATATGCTCCCTTTTCCAACCTCACTTTCAAGATAAATTTTGCCTTTGTGCGCCTTAACCACCCAAGTTACATATGTTAAACCTAACCCAAAACCTTTTCCTTTTTGCGAGTGCTCTCTTTTACTTACTCGATAGAACTTTTCGAACACCTTAGACTGTTCGTCTTTAGGAATTCCAATACCATTGTCTTGTACAGTTATTATGAAATATTTGCTATTACAACTTGCAGAAACCTTAATCTCTACAGGGTCGTTTGAATATTTTATTGCATTGTCTATGAGGTTTCCAATAGCATTAGTAATATGTAGTTTATCTGCATAAATTAACTCACATTCTGGAGAGACTGCTGCAGTAATAGTAACACTTTTTTTAGGACTAACTTTATGTCTTGCTATGTGAGGCTCAATAGCTTCATCTATCTTAAATTGAGTTTTGTTGAGAGCAGCCTGTCTTTTTTCAAATTTATTAATATCTAAAATGTTCTCTATAAGTCCGTTTAAGAAATAGAGTTGTTCTTTTGCTTTTTGAAGGAAATATCCAGAGTTTTCGCCTTGCGCCATCTCTCCAACCTCTAAATTAGTTATAGAAGATTGCAGAGGCGATCTTAGTTCGTGTGTTAAAAAGTGTGTAATATTCTCTTTAACCTTTGCTAGCGAAACCTGTTTGTATAGCATATTGGTTTGCATGATTATGCTAAAGAGAATAAAGATGGTGACTACCAATGAAAGTAGCAGGAGGATTAGTAGATCTCCTTTAAATAAAGATATAGGATAAAAAATTTCTGCCGTAATTGTTAATTCTTTAGATGCAGTGAGTGGAACTATAGTCTCAAACGTGGGGCTCAAGAAGTTTATGCCTGCTTTTTCGTTGGAGTATTGGATTCTCTTTACTGTGTCTGGAGAAGAGTAAGTCAATATAAAATTAGTTGCCTTTTGAACTTTTTCGAGTGATTTTGAAAAAAAAGAGGCTAAAGTATCAAGATTTAATGGGGCGTCGTTTTTATAAACTTCTTGCAAGACTTCTTCAAAACTAATTTTTGTTACACCTTGCAGTTCTCCCTTTACACTTATTTCTTGAATTTCCTGGACACCAATAGAGTTTTCTTTATCATTTTCATAAGAATTTGATAAAACTACTCTAAAATTATTAGTTTTGTTAAAGCTGCTAAACCTGTGGTTGAGCTCCTCTTTAATAGATTCCTGGAGTATAGTTTCTGTCTGTTTT
>CAZHHY010000052.1:0-11339 GCA_964532375.1 uncultured Muribaculaceae bacterium | reverse complement strand
AATCTCTCTGCCCCTGCGACAACCGGAGGTTACGCACCGGTAGTTAAGTAATCGGAAAGAGCATAGCTTCCACTGTCTCGATCCGCAAACATAAAAAAATGAACAAAATTAGATTATACCTTCAGGAATCTTATATTGAGTTAGTCAAAAAAGTGAGTTGGCCAACATGGTCTCAACTTCAGAATTCGGCCATTGTAGTAATGATCGCATCTCTGATATTCGCTTTAGTCATATTCGGTATGGACCTAGGGTTCAGAAACATCATGACTTTTATTTACAACATGTTGTATTAGTCTTATGAGTGATAATTCCAAAAAATGGTATGTCATAAGGGCAGCCGGTGGTAAAGAAAAGAAAGCCAAAGAGTATATAGAGAACGAAGTTAAAAGATTAAATCTTGAAGACTACGTTGCTCAGGTACTTATTCCTACTGAAAAAATCTACCAAGTAAAAAATGGTAAAAAAGTTAGTATGGAGCGTATTTTCTATCCTGGCTATATTCTTATAGAGGCCACTTTAACCGGAGAGATTCAACATCTTATCCGCAATTTACCTCATGTCTCGGGTTTCCTTACAGAGAAATCTGGAAAGGACAAAGAACCTGTTCCTCTCCGTCAATCGGAGGTTAACAGAATCTTGGGCCATGTAGATGAACTTGCCGAGAAAGAAGAAGAGAACATCACTCCATTTATAATCGGAGAGCCTGTCAAAGTTATAGATGGTCCTTTCAATGGTTTCGATGGAACCGTAGAAGAGATCTTGGAAGACAAGAAAAAGCTCAAGGTTATGGTTAAAATCTTTGGAAGAAAAACTCTTCTGGAACTTAACTTTGTTCAAGTAATTAAAGAATAAATAATCAATCATTATGGCTAAAGAAGTTGCCGCTCTCATTAAATTGCAGATTAAAGGC
The DNA here is from genome assembly GCA_964532375.1 of uncultured Muribaculaceae bacterium. Lineage (GTDB taxonomy): Bacteria > Bacteroidota > Bacteroidia > Bacteroidales > UBA932 > Bact-08. The sequence goes on along the minus strand of CAZHHY010000052.1, from coordinate 10,429 downwards.
GGAGCAGCCAACCCCTCACCTCCGGTAGGCCCGGCATTAGGTTCAAAGGGTGTTAACATAATGGATTTTTGCAAGCAATTCAATGCTCGCACACAAGACAGAGCAGGTAAAGTATTACCTGTGATTATCACTGTTTACGGTGACAAATCATTTACTTTTATAGTAAAACAACCTCCTGTTGCGGTGCAATTGAAAGATGCAGCTAAAATTCAACTGGGTTCGGCTGAACCTAACCGTAAAAAAGTGGGCTCTGTAACATGGGAACAAATCCGTGAAATTGCTACAGACAAAATGCCCGATATGAACGCATTTACCCTTAAGTCTGCCATGACTATGGTAGCAGGTACTGCACGTAGTATGGGTATCACTGTTTCAGGGGATTTTCCCAATGATGTAAACTAGAAAAATCCTGCGAAAATGAGTAAGCTAACAAAAAATCAAAAAATAGTATACGCCAAGGTAGATCCAGACAAGCAATACAAGCTTACAGATGCTTGTAAACTAGTAAAAGAGATTTCTTTTACCAAGTTTGACTCATCTGTAGATATTGCTGTTCGTTTGGGTGTAGACCCTCGTAAAGCAAACCAAATGGTGCGCGGCGTTGTGACTCTTCCACACGGTACAGGTAAGACTGTACGTGTTTTGGTACTATGTACTCCGGATAAAGAGGCCGAAGCCACCGCTGCAGGAGCAGATTATGTTGGTCTAGACGACTATATAGAGAAAATCAAAGGAGGATGGACAGATGTAGACGTTATTGTCTGTACGCCTTCTGTTATGGCTAAAATTGGTGCAATCGGAAGAATATTAGGCCCTAGAGGTCTTATGCCAAATCCAAAAACAGGTACTGTTACAATGGAGGTTGGCAAAGCTGTTTCCGAAGTTAAAGCCGGTAAGATAGACTTCAAAGTAGATAAAACTGGTATTGTTCACGCTTCTATAGGTAAAGTATCATTTGAATATGGCAAACTTGTAGAAAATGCTTCTGAATTTCTGAATACAGTAATTAAACTGAAACCTCAGGCACTTAAAGGAACATATGTGAAGAGTATATATATATCATCTACTATGAGTCCAGGTATTAATGTAGATAGCAAAGCAATAAATGCTGCTGAATAAAATAACTACTGTTTTATGAAAAAAGAAGAAAAAACACAAATTATTGAGAGTCTAGCAGCACAGTTTGAAGTAACTCCTAATTTTTATTTAGCAGATATTTCCGGTCTAAACGCCGCAAAGACTGCGTTGTTACGTCGTGCTTGCTTTGAGAAAGAGATCAAGCTATTGGTTGTTAAGAACACTTTGGTAATCAAAGCTCTTGAGAAAATTGCCATGGCAGACTCAGAGAATCTATTCCCTATTCTTGCAGGACCTACCGCAATAATGTTCGCAGAGAGCATTAATGCTCCTGCCAAGCTTATCAAAAAGTTTGGTAAAGAGCATGGTAAACCTGTATTAAAAGGGGCTTACGTACAAGAGTGCGCATATGTTGGTGCAGATCAACTAGAAGCACTTATTTCAATTAAGTCACGTGAAGAACTTATCGGTGACATTATTGGTCTACTACAATCACCAATGCAAAATGTTATTTCTGCCCTTCAATCAAGCGGCGGTGGAACAATTGCAGGTCTTGTAAAGACACTATCAGAAAAAGAGTAACAGAATATTAATCATTTTAAATCAATTATAACCATGGCAGATATCAAGAAATTTGCAGAAGAATTAGTTAACCTGTCTGTTAAAGATGTACAAGAATTAGCAAAAGTTCTTAAAGAAGAGTACGGAATTGAACCTGCAGCAGCTGCAGTAGCAGTAGCAGGCCCGGCAGTAGAAGGCCTGGCAGCAGAAGTAGAGCAAACTCAGTTTGATGTGATTCTTACATCGGCAGGACAAGCTAAACTACAAATAGTTAAGGTTGTTAAAGAGATTACCGGACTTGGTCTTAAAGAATCTAAAGAACTTGTAGATGCAGCTCCTAAGGCAATCAAAGAAAAAGTATCTAAAGCCGAAGCTGAACAAGTAAAAGCTCAAATAGAAGAAGCGGGCGGAGAAGTTGAAGTTAAATAACTCCACAACCCGTCAAACGGGGTATTATATCAGGTTTAGGGCCATTTAAGGCTCTAAACCTTTTTGTCGTTATTTTATTATATTTTCAACCAATCCGAACATAATGTTGCAAAAAAATATAAATCAGCGGATTACATTCGCAACTTCTAAATCCCTTCTTGATTATCCAGATTTTTTAGAAGTACAATTAAAATCTTTTCAAGATTTTTTCCAACTAGAAACAACACCGGAAAATCGTAAAAACGAAGGTCTTTATAAGGTTTTTCAAGAGATATTTCCTATTACAGATACACGTAATAACTTTGTCCTTGAATTCATTGACTACTTTGTAGACCCACCTAGGTACACTATAGAGGAGTGTCTAGATAGAGGTCTTACATACAGTGTTCCATTGAAAGCAAAGCTTAAGCTATATTGCACAGATCCAGAGCACGAAGATTTCGACACAGTTATTCAAGATGTATATCTTGGAACAATACCATACATGACACCTAGAGGTACATTTGTGGTAAATGGATCGGAAAGAATTGTAGTATCTCAACTTCACCGTTCCCCTGGTGTATTCTTTGGGCAAAGCGTTCACGCAAACGGAACAAAACTATATTCCGCAAGAATAATTCCTTTCAAAGGATCATGGATCGAATTTGCAACAGACATCAACAATGTGATGTATGCATATATAGATCGTAAGAAAAAATTACCTGTTACAACACTCCTCAGGGCCATCGGTTACGAAAGTGACAAAGATATCTTAGATATTTTTGGTTTGGCAAATGAGATAAAGGTTAATAAGACTAATATTAAAAAATGCGTAGGCAGTAAATTGGCCGCTAGAGTTCTTAAAACCTGGAATGAAGATTTTGTAGATGAAGATACAGGAGAGGTTGTATATATAGAAAGAAACGATATAGTTTTAGACAGAGAGACCGTTCTAGAAGAACAACACATAGAGGTTATTCTAGAATCTGGTGTCGATACTATTTTAGTACATAAAGAAGATGCAAATGTCAATGACTTTGCAATCATTCACAATACACTTCAAAAAGACCAAACTAACTCAGAGAAAGAAGCTATCTTCTACACCTACCGTCAACTTAGAAACTCCGAACCACCAGACGAGGCTACAGCAAGAGATGTCATAGACAAGCTATTCTTCTCAGATAAAAGATATGATTTAGGAGAAGTTGGGCGTTATAGATTGAACCACAAACTTAATCTTAACATCTCCGATGAAACAAGAGTTCTTACTAAACTAGATATCATTGAGATTATTCGTTATCTAATTCAGCTTATTAACTCAAAAGCTATTGTAGACGACATCGACCACTTGAGCAATAGAAGAATCCGCACAGTTGGAGAGCAACTAGCTAACCAATTTAGTGTAGGTCTTTCACGTATGGCTAGAACTATTAGAGAGAGAATGAACGTAAGGGATAACGAAGTATTTACCCCAATAGACTTGATTAATGCCAAGACGCTATCTTCTGTTATCAACTCATTCTTTGGAACCAGCCAGCTTTCTCAGTTTATGGACCAAACCAATCCTTTGGCAGAGATGACTCACAAAAGACGTCTATCTGCATTAGGTCCTGGTGGTCTTTCAAGAGACCGCGCCGGGTTTGAGGTTCGTGACGTTCACTACACTCACTACGGCCGTTTATGCCCTATTGAGACTCCAGAGGGACCAAACATTGGTCTTATATCATCGCTGTGCGTGTATGCAAAAATCAATGAACTTGGGTTCATAGAGACTCCCTATCGTAAAGTTGATGGTGGAATGGTAGATATGACAGGCAAAGGGATTGTCTACATGAGCGCCGAGGAAGAAGAGGAGAAAATGGTAGCTCAAGCCAATGTTCACATTAGAGAAGATGGGTTTATCACCGACGAAAGGATAAAGTGCCGTTACGAAGCAGACTACCCAGTAGTAGGCAGAGACGAAGTACACCTTGTAGACGTTGCTCCTAACCAAATCGCATCTATTGCAGCATCACTTATTCCTTTCTTGGAGCATGACGATGCCAACCGTGCTCTAATGGGATCCAATATGATGAGACAAGCAGTACCACTTATTCAACCAGAAGCTCCAATAGTTGGAACTGGTTTGGAAGGCGCTGTTGTTCAAGACTCAAGAATTCAAGTAACCTCAAGAGGCAAAGGAGAAGTAGTTTACGTAGATGCAAAGGAAATTCATGTTAAATATGAAATGACCGAAAATGAAAAATTTGTAAGCTTCGATCCCGAAATAACGGTTTATAAATTACCTCTTTACAGAAAGACTAACCAGAATACATCTGTTACTCTTAAGCCAATTGTTACAAAAGGCGAAAAAGTAGTAGCAAATCAGATTTTAACTGAAGGTTATGGTACCGAAAAAGGAGAATTAGCTTTAGGAAGAAACCTTAAAGTAGCATTTATGCCTTGGCAGGGATATAACTTTGAAGATGCAATTGTAATTTCTGAAAGGCTTTTACGCGAAGATGTATTTACATCTATACACGTAGATGAATATACAATGGAAGTGCGCGACACTAAGAGAGGAATGGAAGAGTTAACAGCAGACATCCCTAACGTTAGTGAAGAGGCAACTAAAGATCTTGACGAAAATGGAATTATTCGCATAGGAGCAAACATTGAACCTGGCGATATTCTAATTGGAAAGATTACCCCTAAAGGAGAGAGCGATCCATCGCCAGAAGAGAAACTCCTAAGAGCAATCTTTGGAGATAAAGCAGGAGATGTAAAAGACGCTTCGCTCAAAGCCTCGCCTTCTTTAAGAGGAGTAGTTATTGACAAGCGCCTGTTCTCTAGAGTGGTTAAAGAGAGTTCTAAAAAAGGTAAGAGTGTATCTAAAAATCAGATACAACATGCCGAAGAAAACTTTACTCGCAAAACAAGCCAACTTCGCGATAACTTCTTAGAGAGACTAACTGCATTGTTACACAATAAAACCTCTCAAGGAGTTAGTGACCTTTATGGGGTTGAAATAATTTTAAAAGGAGCCGAGTTTAAGTTGGAAGAACTTTCAAAAATTGATTTTGAAAACATAAACCCAACTAAATGGACAACAGATAAGAGTACAAACAATCTTGTTAAACTGCTCATTAATAATTATCTAATTGCCTATAAAGAGTTTGATGCCGAACTCAAAAGGATTAAGTATAACCTTACTATAGGTGACGAACTCCCAACAGGAATCATGCAGCTTGCAAAAGTATATATTGCAAAGAAACGCAAGATTAAGGTAGGAGATAAAATGGCAGGCCGCCATGGTAATAAAGGTATTGTTGCAAAAGTTGTTCGCGAAGAAGATATGCCATTCCTAGAAGATGGCTCTACAGTAGATATTGTACTTAATCCACTTGGAGTGCCATCTCGTATGAACCTTGGGCAAATTTATGAAACTGTTCTTGGATGGGCAGGTAAAGAGTTAGGTATTAAGTTTAGCACTCCTATATTTGATGGTGCCGAACTAGATCAAATTACAGATTACACAAACAAAGCAGGTATCCCTCTGTATGGTAAAACATATCTTAGAGACGGAGGCACCGGAGATCTTTTCGACCAACCGGCAACAGTAGGTGTAATCTATATGCTCAAACTCGGCCATATGGTAGATGATAAAATGCACGCACGTTCTATTGGGCCTTACTCTCTTATTACTCAGCAACCATTGGGTGGTAAAGCACAGTTTGGTGGTCAAAGATTTGGAGAGATGGAGGTATGGGCATTAGAAGCCTTTGGCGCAGCCAACATACTTCAAGAGATTCTCACCATTAAATCTGACGACGTTACAGGCAGATCACGTGCATATGAGGCCATTGTTAAAGGAGATCCTATGCCAACACCGGGTATTCCGGAGTCGCTTAACGTTCTTCTACACGAACTTCGCGGATTAGGGTTGAGCATTAACCTTGATTAATTATAAATTGTATTAGCTAATCTTTGAAACAGAACAATATGTCTACAAAGAAAGATATAAAGGTAAAGAGCAATTTCAGTCAAATCACAATAAGTTTGGCCTCTCCCGAAGAGATTTTGGAAAGATCGTCTGGTGAAGTTTTAAAACCAGAAACAGTCAACTACAGAACTTACAAGCCGGAAAGAGATGGACTTTTTTGTGAACGAATCTTTGGTCCATATAAAGATTATGAGTGTCATTGTGGTAAATATAAAAGAATTCGCTACCGCGGAATTGTTTGCGATAGATGCGGTGTAGAGGTTACAGAGAAAAAAGTGAGAAGAGAAAGAATGGGACACATTTCTCTTACCGTACCTGTAGCTCACATTTGGTATTTTCGCAGCACTCCCAATAAAATAGGTTACCTGCTTGGTATCCCGTCAAAAAAACTTGAATCTATAGTATACTACGAGCGATACGTTGTAATTCAAGTAGGTATAAAAGCAGCCGATGGTATAAAAGAACATGATTTTCTTACTGAAGATGAATATCTTACAATACTAGAATCACTACCAAAAGACAATCAATTTCTTGACGATAGCGATCCAAACAAATTTATTGCAGGCATGGGTGCCGAGGCAATATTTAAAATGTTGGAGAGAATTAAGTTAGATGAACTCTCTTATGAACTAAGATATAAGACAGAGACCGAAACATCTCAACAACGAAAAGCAGACGCACTTAAACGCCTTAGCGTTGTAGAAGCTTTTCGTGAATCTAAAGCGATAAATAAACCAGAGTGGATGATTCTAAAGGTAATACCGGTAATTCCACCTGAATTACGCCCATTGGTTCCTCTAGATGGTGGCCGTTTTGCTACATCAGACTTAAACGACCTATATAGAAGAGTTATTATTAGAAATAATCGTCTAAAGAGACTTATAGAAATTAAGGCTCCAGAAGTTATTCTGCGTAACGAAAAACGTATGCTTCAAGAATCTGTAGACTCGTTATTCGATAACTCTAGAAAATCTAACGCAGTAAAAACAGAAGCTAATAGAACTCTTAAATCTCTATCAGATAGTCTAAAAGGTAAGCAGGGTCGTTTCCGTCAAAACCTATTAGGAAAAAGGGTAGACTACTCAGCTCGTTCTGTTATTGTTGTTGGTCCCGAGCTTAAAATGCACGAATGTGGTATCCCTAAAGATATGGCAGCCGAGCTTTTTAAACCATTTATTATTCGTAAGCTCATAGAGAGGGGCATAGTAAAAACGGTAAAATCTGCTAAAAAAATTGTAGATAGAAAAGATGCTGTAATTTGGGATATACTAGAGAACGTAATGAAGGGCCACCCAGTTCTACTAAACCGTGCTCCTACCCTACACAGGTTAGGTATCCAGGCATTCCAACCAAAATTAATAGAAGGTAAAGCAATTCAGTTGCACCCGCTCTCTTGTTCTGCATTTAATGCCGACTTCGACGGAGACCAAATGGCAGTTCACCTACCACTTGGCAATGCGGCAATTTTAGAAGCTCAGTTACTAATGCTAGGTTCTCACAACATTCTGAACCCAGCCAACGGTGCCCCTATTACCGTTCCTTCTCAAGACATGGTACTTGGTTTATATTATATTACTAAGCCACTACCTGGAGCAAAAGGTGAAGGGATGACATTCTATGGCCCCGAAGAGGTTATTATTAGCTATAATGAAGGGCGAGTTGCTCTACATACAGAGATAAAAGTTAGAATACCTAAAGATTTTTTAGACTCTACTAAAGGCACTGAAATAATAGAGACTACAGTAGGTAGAGTTATTTTCAACCAAGTAGTTCCTCACGAAGTAGGTTATATAAATGAGATCTTAACCAAGAAATCTTTAAGAGATATTATTGGTAATATTCTTAAAGTTGCTGGAGTTGCCAAAACTGCCGAATTCTTAGATAATATCAAAGAAATTGGGTTTAAAATGGCATACAAAGGCGGACTTTCGTTTAATCTAGAAGACATTATTATACCCGAAGAAAAAGCTACTTTAATAGAAGATGGCTACAAACAGGTAGAAAACATAATGTTCTCTTATAACAATGGTTTAATAACTAACAACGAGAGATATAATCAAATTATTGATATTTGGACCTCTACAAATACTAAATTGACCAATATTGTAGAGAAACGGATTGCTAGCGACAGGCAAGGTTTCAACCCGGTTTACATGATGCTTCACTCTGGCGCAAGGGGCTCAAAAGAGCAAATTCGTCAGCTATCTGGTATGAGGGGACTAATGGCCAAGCCACAAAAATCAAGCGCTTCTTCGGCAGAAATTATTGAAAACCCTATTTTATCTAACTTTAAAGAGGGTCTTTCAGTTCTCGAGTACTTTATCTCTACTCACGGTGCACGTAAAGGTCTTGCCGATACTGCTCTTAAAACAGCAGATGCTGGTTATCTTACACGCCGTTTAGTAGATGTTTCACATGATGTTATCATAAACGAAGACGACTGCGGTACATTAAGAGGCCTTGTTGCTACTGCAATTAAAAACAAAGACGAGATTGTAGAATCTCTCTACGATAGAATACTCGGCCGTACCTCTGTACACGATCTTTACAACCCATTAACCGGCGAAAAAATATTAGATACCGGTCAAGAAATTACCGAGGAAATAGCAGCTCTCATTGAAACTTTACCAATTGAACAAGTAGAAATTCGTTCGGTATTAACCTGCGAATCTAAAAAAGGTGTTTGCGGCAAATGTTATGGACGTAACCTTGCAAGGGGCAAAATGGTAGAGATAGGTGAAGTTGTTGGTGTAATTGCCGCCCAATCTATTGGTGAGCCTGGTACACAGCTTACTTTACGTACTTTCCACGTTGGAGGTACTGCTTCTAATATTACCTCTGAAAATGAAATTATTGCTCGATACGATGGCCGAATTGAATTTGAAGAACTAAGAACCTTGGTTAAAGAGACCGATGCTAAAGAGAAGCACGAAATTGTTATTGGCCGTACAGCCGAGATGCATATTGTAGATGTAAATACCGGTATTGTACTCTCTAACCACAACGTCCCTTACGGAGCTCTTCTCTATTTTAAAAATGGAGATGTAGTAAAGAAAGGCGATAAAATTTGCGACTGGGATGCATACAACGCACTTACAATTGCAGAAATAGGTGGTAAAATAGCATATGACAGCTTAATAGAGGGTGTTACATATAGAGAAGAGGCTGCCGATGAATACTCACTCCACAAAGAGAAAGTAATTATTGAGTCTAGGGATAAATCTAAGAACCCTACCCTTAAAATTATGGACGACAATAAACTTGAACTTCGCCAGTACAACCTACCGGTGGGAGCGCATATTATTGTAGAAAATGGTAAAAAGGTAAGATCTGGAGATATCCTTGTTAAGATTCCAAGAGCAATTGGAAAATCTGGTGATATCACAGGTGGTCTTCCTAGGGTTACCGAACTATTTGAGGCTCGTAACCCATCTAATCCTGCAGTAGTTTCGGCTATTAATGGAGAGGTATCAATGGGTAAAATCAAACGTGGTAACCGCGAGATTATAGTGAAATCAAAAACTGGAGAAGAGATGCGCTATCTTGTTCCTCTCTCGAAACAGATTCTGGTTCAAGAAAACGACTACATTAGAGCTGGTATGGCACTTTCCGAAGGTGCAATAGCCCCTGCAGATATTTTAGCTATACAAGGTCCAACACGGGTTCAAGAGTATATTGTTAACGAAGTTCAAGAGGTCTACAGAATGCAAGGTGTGAAAATTAACGATAAACACTTTGAAATTATTGTTAGGCAAATGATGCGTAAACTAGAAATTGTAGACCCGGGCGATACTCGTTTTTTACCAGAGCAACTGGTAGACAAATGGGAGTTTATGCTTGAGAATGACGGTATCTACGACAAACAAGTAGTTTTAGATGCCGGCGACTCTCCAGAACTTAAGCCAGGAATGATTATTACAGTTAGAAGGCTTCGTGAAGAGAACTCTACTCTAAAGAGACGAGATCTAAAAACAGTAACGGCTAGAGACGCTATCCCCGCCACATCTAACCAAGTTCTTCAAGGTATAACTAGAGCAGCTCTTAGAACTAACAGCTTTATGTCTGCCGCGTCTTTCCAAGAGACTACTAAAGTACTATCAGAAGCTGCAACGTTCGGTAAAACAGACACTCTTGAGGGTCTTAAAGAGAACGTTATTTGCGGACACCTAATTCCAGCAGGTACAGGTTCTCGTGAGTTTGACAAAATTATTGTTACCTCTAAAGACGATTACCAAAGAGCCTTTAAGAGTAAAAAAGAGGAGTAATATTTGAACTCTCAATTTGAGAGTAGAGTAAAAAAAAGAGGCCGTCTTAGACAGCCTCTTTTTTTGTTATTCACTAGAACTAAACCTACTCAACCATTACTGGAGGAGCAAGAGGAACAAATGTTAGAGGGTTAAA
>CAZHHY010000051.1:8381-11678 GCA_964532375.1 uncultured Muribaculaceae bacterium | reverse complement strand
CTGGCACGGCGAGAATAACTTGCTACTGACCAAAAGGCAATAGCAGCGCCAGAAAAATGCCCCTGCCCCACCGTATGGAGAGTTTTGCTTTAGAAACTAGGGAACTCTCTCAAAGCTTTCTCGAAAATATTGGTCTTAAGCGACTTAATCTAAAAACCCTACACTGGCGAAAGCAACCTCGGCCTATCCCTTAAGTAAAAACCCTTATTAGACGCAAAACAGACCTAAGCCAAAAAAAATTGGCATACAAAAGATAAAAACAATAGGAATAATTTGAGAACAATGCCTAAATTAGGTATCTTTATCTAAATTTTACTAAGATGACAGTTGCAAAATACATTAAGCAGTTATTATCCTACGAGGAGTATTCTTTTTCATTAAATGAACTGATAGGAAATATAGATAACAACAAGAATTCTATAAAAAGCGAGCTCTCTAGACAGGTTGCGAAGAAAGAGATAATAAATCTGAGAAAAGGTTTTTATCTTATAATAACTCCCAGGTATTCAGTTGCTCAAAAATTGCCGATCCAGCTTTATTGTGATAAACTTTTCAAATATTTAGACAGAAATTATTATGTAGCTCTTTTTTCTGCTGCAAAGATTCATGGAGCAAGCCACCAACAAATCCAAACAGATTACGTGATAACTGAAACACCAAAGTTAAACGATATTTCAAAGGAGACACTTAATATTCGTTTTTTTACAAAAAGTAATTGGTGTGGCAAAAATATACAGATTAAAAAATCTGATGCTGGGGTATACAAAGTTTCTAGCCCTGCCCTAACAGTAGTTGATATAATTAATTATCAAACAAATCTGGGTGGTATTAATAGAGTGCTTTCAATTATTGAAGAGATTTCGGAAGAGTTAAAAGAGTCAGATATAATTGAACTTCTAGATTGGTACCCGCACAGGAGCACTTTACAAAGATTTGGTTTTTTGCTAGAAAAGCTAGCAATAAATGAGGAATCCCAAGAGTTATTAATGGCCCATTTAAAAAGAGCAAAGTTCTTTCCTGTTCTTCTAAGTCCTAAGTCTAATGAGAAACCTGGAGCTGTAAGTAATAGGTGGAAGGTTGATGTAAATGTTAAATTGGAGAGTGACCTATGATTCCAAAACCATATATAGCAAAATGGCAACAGTATGCCCCTTGGAGAGAATTTGCGCAGGTTGAACAAGATTTAATTATTTCCCGAGCTTTAGTAGAGATCTTTTTGACTTAAATTACGCTAGATTAAATGTGGAATTAGACTATGAAAAGATAATAGTTTGCTTTAAAGAGTATATAACTTTTGCAACTGGTAACAGAGCTCCGAGTAAAAAAGAGTTTTTATTGAATATTGAAGAGAAAGAGAAAAACCCACTCTTTATAGGTGATATGGAAGCATTGTTAAGATCTGGAATAGAATATAGCCAAGGAGAAGCTTTTGATTGGCTAAAAAATGAACTTTTGGAGAATTTTTAACCGAAAAACCCTACATAGGCGAAAGCAACCTCGGCCTACCCTATTGTTATTCTCCAAAAGATATTTTAATTAACACTTGCTGTTAATTATTATTTATATATCTTTGCATAAATCAATAAAACCATGGCAAAGAAAAATCAATATTATCCGCAGTCTGTTCCGCACCCAGGAAGGGTGTTAGAAGAGAAGCTGGGAGAAATGCAGATGGGTCCAAAGGAGTTTGCCGTTCGCACCAGTAAACCAGAAAAAACTATTACTGCTATTTTAAAGGGAGATAGTTCTATTACTCCAGATATGGCAGTGCTGTTTGAGAGTGTCACAAATATTCCTGCTCGTTATTGGCTAAATCACCAACTTGGTTACGACGAATATTCTGCACGTAAAAAAAGGTTGGAGATGATTGAAAATATTGTCAATTGGTCTAAAGAATTTCCTTTGAGCAGTATGATAAAAATGGGCTGGATTGAAAAGAAAAAGACAAAGGAAGAAACGGCAATTTCACTGCTCTCATTTTTTGGAGTGGCTTCGCCACAAGCGTGGGAAGATTATTATTGCAATCAATATTTAAAGGTGGCTTTTCGTATTTCGTTGAAACATACAAGCATGCCTTTTGCAGTATCTGCCTGGCTAAGGCAAGGGGAGCTCACTGCGCAAAAACTTGAGACACCTAGCTATTCAGAAAAAACATTCAGAGAGTCTCTACATTTATTGAAATCTGTAATGGCTGTGCAGGCTCCCGATTATTTTAACCAGATACAGACTATTTGCTACAAAGCTGGAGTTAGATTAGTTTATACCCCCTGCCTTCCAAAAGCTGCCATTAGCGGTGCTACGCGGTGGCTTAACAACACCCCTTTGATTCAGCTAGGGGGCCGAGGTAAAAGAAACGACAAGTTTTGGTTTTCGTTTTTTCATGAGGCTGGTCACATTCTTCTACATGGCAAAAAGGAGGTTTTTTTAGAAGAGGTTGAATATAAAGACAAAGATATGGAGAAAGAGAAAGAGGCAGACGAGTTTGCTATTAAGTGGACTTTCTCCCATGAAGAAGAGGCGAAGTATCGCTAAAACCCTGTAGGACTTTAGCAGAGCATTAAACAAAAATGCCCAAATTTCGTTTTAGTATAAAGTGTACAAAGCTATTTATTATCGATAATACAAAACAGGATATGAAAGCAAATAAGATGAAAAAAGTACTGATTGCTCTGGATTATAATCCTACTGCACAAAAAGTTGCCGAGGTAGGTTACTCACTGGCTCTATCGCTAAATGCTCATGCAGTGTTGCTGCATGTAATATCAGATCCTGTTTTCTATGCCGTAACAGGGTACTCTCCAATTATGGGTTTCGATGGTTCTATAGACATGAGCCCAAAAATTATAGAAAGTGTAGATGGGCTAAAAAAAGCATCGTTACAATATTTAGATAAATCTAGAGAGCATCTTGGCGATAATACAATTAAAACAATGGTTAAAGAAGGTGAGTTTGCCGAGACTATTTTAGCAACTGCAAAAGAGATACATGCCGATATTATTGTGATGGGCTCTCACAGCCAAAAATGGCTAGAAAGCATTCTACTAGGAAGCGTTACCGAAAAAGTACTAAACAACTCACCCATCCCACTCTTTATAGTGCCCACCAAAAAGAAATAAACACCGCACCACTCAACAGTAATTTAGGATTATGATAATTAGCGAAGTAAAGAAATTTGAGCAAAGGGAATTTTTAGCAGTTAGGCAATTACTTCTGCAGCTTGTTGGTGAAGAGCAATTACCATCTAAAGAGCATTTTGCTAGGTTGATTGATTCTTACAGTAGCAGGTTGTTTATTGCC
>CAZHHY010000051.1:0-8371 GCA_964532375.1 uncultured Muribaculaceae bacterium | reverse complement strand
AAAATGATAGTAGAGAGACTGGTGGGGCTAAAACCAGAGGGACTGCCGCTAGAGAAATTGTAGGCACAATGACAATCGCTTCATATGACATTCCCTCTGGCAAGAGAATGTGGATAGAAGATGTGGTTGTAGATTCGGCCCACCGTGGCAAAGGCATTGGTCAACAGCTAATTGAATTTGCTATTGAGCATTGCAAAGCATTCGGTGGCTCAGATATTAGATTAACTTCTAGGCCAGCTAGAGTTGCGGCAAATGAGCTTTACCAAAAAGTTGGCTTTCAAGAGGTAGAGACTAATATCTACTTGTACAAATTTTAATAAATATTAGCTAAAACTCACACAATTTTGGGAAAGTTTGCGTTGGGCAATAATGCTGGCAGCTATGAGTTGGAGGGTGTGGAATATCATAAGTGGCAGGAGTATTAGGCCTAGCCCAGCTACTCCAGGGAAAAGCACTTTGGCCATAACGGTTCCGTGCACTAACGATTTTTTAGAGCCGCAAAAAACAGCGGTAATGTTGTCTTCACGGCTAAAATGTAAAACTCGGCCTAATAGAGCAGTAATTAAATAAATAAAAAAGAAAAGTACAACCATTGCCAAACTAAGTAATAGCAGTTTGGTAGTGGAGTGGCCTTGGAACATGTTGTTTATGAAGGAATCACAAAATGCTACATAGACAATGAGCAGAATAACGCTCTGGTCAAAAAGTTTGAGGTGGTTGCTGTTTCTTAGTGCAATTGCGCCAAAGCGTGGGTGAAGCATAATACCCAGAGCTACAGGCAAAAGCACTTGCAAAGAGAGTTGTACTACTGAATGTAGAATACTGAATCCCTCACCCACGGCACTAGATTCTGCACCAGTGCTTAAGATGAGGCCCATCCATAATGGTGTTAGAAAAACCCCTAACAGGCTCGCGATACAGGAGTTCAAGATTGCCGAGCGCACGTAGCCGCGGGCTATTGCTACCATTACCACAGAAGAAGATCCCGTAGAAGGGAGAGTTGCCAGAAAGAAGGTTCCCACCCAAAGGAGGGAGTCCCAGCTGCCACTGGCCACAGTTTTGACAAACAGAATAGTTAGAGGAAAAATTATAAAGGTAACAGACTGTATCACAACATGCAAGCGCCAATGGTAGAGCCCAGCCTTAAGTTGCTGTGGGCTTAGCTTAAGGCCGTAAAAGAAGAAAATGAGAGCTACTCCGTAATTTGCAATTTTGGTTAAGTTAAACCAAGGCAAGTTAAACAAGCTCTCTTGCACCCCTGGCCCAGGCCAATAATATGCGAGAACAATAGTCACAATTATTGCAATCACAAAGCCATCTAGCCCAATTTTCTTTAAAAAATTCCACATTTTGCAAAGATAAATAAATCTTTCTATGGGGTATTAGTGGAGATCTTGAAATTGCAATTGAAGAGGGCGCAACTATTGTGCGAATTGGCACTGCCATTTTTGGCCAACGAATCTATTCAGAGAGTTTTTACTGGAGGTAGAGCTAAATTTTCTTATAGCACTAGCTTGACTACTATTAAACTAATGCCAGCTTTTAAATAGTTTAATTACCTTTGTGCAATGGTAGATATTAGCATACTTATTCCTGTTTATAATGTAGAACGCTATGTAGAGCGTTGTGTAGAATCTATAGTTAATCAAGAATTTAGCGGATCATATGAGATTATATTGGTAGATGACTGCTCTACCGATAATAGTTACTCAGTTTTATTAGAACTACAAGCTGAATATATAAACTCTACTATAAAAATAGTAAGGCATTCACAGAATCAAAAGTTATCTCAAGCTAGGCTTAGTGGCTTTTTAGGAGCGCGTGGTAAATATATATGGAATGTAGATTCAGACGACTGGATTGAAAAAGGCGCATTGCAAGAACTTTACAACATTACTCTTAAAAATGATGTAGATGTGGTTCTGTTTAACGCTCAATATCACAATGGACAGGTTGGAAAAACAATGGATAGTTCGGTTTTAGAAAGCCGAGTTTATTATGAAGAAGAGATTGCCAGTTTTCAACCTTGGTTTATTAGTTCTATTTGGAGGAAACTAATTAAGCGCAGTTTTGTAAACGAAAACTATGAGCTTTTTCAAGTCTCAATAAATTACGAAGAAGATTTAATCTATTGTATAGAACTTTTCTCAAATATTAAGAGCCTGTACTTTACACCTAAGGTATACTATTCGTATTTTCACAACCTTAAGTCTATTACTAAGCAAATTAACCAACTACATAGGTTTAATAATTCTCTTCTTGTAAACGAGCTTCAGGTTAAAATACTTCGTAAATATAATAATGGCAGAATGAGTATGTTTAAAGAGTATGCAACCAAGGCCTATGGATTGTATATATTTAGGTTACTATTCTTAAAGTTGAAGCTCAAAAAAATCTCTAAAGCATCTGTGTACGATTTCAAAACTGGTTATTTAAATATTCGTGAAATGCTTTTAATAACAGATAATAGCTATACTTTTTACGAAGACGATCTTGAATTTCGTAAACTACTAAAGAAAAACACCCGCTTTTACGGATCATTCAAGGTTTTCAAAAAAATAATTTGGCACCTAATTCACTAAGCCTTTCCCAAAGCTTAGCCTAGTAGTGTTCCGTAAAAATAGCCGGTTATGGTGGCCATAATAATTACGAGGAGTACAAAAATGGCGGTTTTTTTAGTTCCCATTACGCTTCTTATCACTAGCATGTTTGGTAATGAAAGTGACGGGCCAGCTAGCAAGAGTGCTAATGCTGGGCCTTTGCCCATTCCAGATGCTAATAGCCCTTGAATAATTGGTACTTCTGTAAGGGTGGCAAAGTACATGAATGCACCGGTAAAGCTTGCAAAGAAATTAGAGAGTAGCGAGTTGCCTCCTACTGCCCACTCTATCCAAGTGTTAGGAATTATTCCTGCAATAGATGTAGAGCCATGAGTTGAGCCAAGTAAGAAACCTGCAATTACAACTCCTATTGCAAGCATTGGCATAATTTGTTTGGCAAATTCCCAGGCACTTAGTGTCCATTCGCGATTATCTGGGTCTTGTTTATCTAACAGAGTAATTACACTTAGCGAAATAATACCAACAACCATAGTAACTATTGCTATAAAAGCAGGGTTGGTAATAAGTGCCTTGGCAATAACCGCACTAGCTATTGTAGATATTGCAGCCATGAACACCCATTGCCATTTAATTTTAAGAATTTTAATGAGTGAATAGCAGAGCATAAGAGCAAAGCCGCTAGTGATTACCCATTTGTAGTAGAATATGTAGTGCCACAAGCTAGTGGTATCGCTGGCAGCAGGGCTACCCCAGTTTGCAAAAACAAGAATTGCTACGAGAGTGAAAAAGTGGAACGAAGTTTGGCTCATTGGGCGCTTCTCTTCTACCTGTGGAAAGTTCATTTGCTCTTCTTTTTTCGCCTTCTCTTCTTTGCGGTAAATAAATGACATTATTAAGCCGATTATTATTGAGAAGCCAACAGCTCCTATTGTTCGAGCAATACCCATCTCGGCACCTAATATTCTAGTAGTTAATATTATTGAAAGGATGCTAATTGCAGGGCCAGAATAGAGGAATGCTACAGCTGGGCCAAGGCCTGCTCCTCTTTTATAGATACTAGAGAATAGCGGCAAAATAGTACATGAACAGACTGCCAAGATGGTGCCCGATACTGCAGCCACACTATATGCAAGCCATTTTTTGGCGTTCGCACCAAAGTACTTTAAAACAGCCCCTTGACTCACAAATATAGAGATTACACCTGCTATAAAAAATGCAGGTAACAAGCACATAACTACATGTTCTTGTGCGTACCATTTAGATAAATCTAGAGTAGCAGCAATTGCCGTGGTAAATGTTTGGTTGCCTATAGGCATAAAGAACACAGCAGCAAACACAGCAGCAATCCAAAACAATATCTTTAATTCTTTTTTTATATCCATTTTTAACTTTTATTTCTGTTTTACAAACCCAATGCACTACGCACTTCGGCCTCCGAAGGAACTCGGCCTTTAATCTTAACTACGCCATCAATTACAACGGCAGGAGTTGCTAACACATTATATTTCATTATCTCCATAATGTCTTCTACTTTTATGATCGTGGCATTTATACCTGCTTGGGCAACTACTTTCTCTACAACTGCCTGAGTTGTTTTGCACTTAGCACATCCTGTACCTAAAATTTTTATTTCCATAACTTTATCTTTAAATATTAATTTCTATATGTATAAAATTTCTACATCTTTAGACTTTATATAGTTCTTTATCCTAACTGTTTATTATTATGTAGTAGATGCCTACTGCTATGAATATGAGAGCAATTACTCGCTTAAACCATTTTTCGAAACTCCTCATTTTATTATAAAACAATCCTATATTTGCCATGCTATATGCCAATAGATAGGCAATTATAATAACAGGGAGCCCTGTGGCAATTGCAAAAACTGGGGGCAAAAGTAAACCTGAGGGAGCAACTATAGTCATTGGAATGAGCACTCCAAAATAGAGCACGCCACTAAATGGGCAAAATGCTAGTGCAAAGGCTGCTCCCATTATAAATGCACTCCTATATTTCCCTTTTTGCCTTGTTTCACTTGGGTTTGTGCTCAGGTTTATGCCCAGGTTATTTAAAAAGGGGATTTTAATTTTAATAACGTCTAGCATAAATATCCCCACAATTAAAAGGGCTATTCCAAGCCACATACCGCTAATGTTTTGTAACAATCTAGAGACTTTAAATTGGCTAGCTCCAAAATAAAAAAGAAGCCCTAAAGCGGTATAGCTGAATACTCTGCCAAGGGTATAAAAAATTCCATTAAAAAGGACTTTCCGTTTCTCGGTTATATCCTTACTCAAATAGGCAGTTGCTGTAATGTTTGTTGCTAAAGGGCATGGGCTTACTGCTGTCATTAAGCCTAATACAAACGCGACCAATATTGGCAAGTCGCTTTTATACGTATCTACTATCTGCTGTAACCACTCCATTTTTATAACCCTTGTTAATAACTATATCTAATCTTAGTTATAATTGCTAATTTTAGTTTTAACTTATCTTCGTTAGATCTCTTTCTACAATCTACTGCTAACTTCTTTTTTAATGAGTTCAACTAAGGTATTTGGTTCTTTTATTGCAGTGGCAAAGGCTTCTTCTGTTATGTTTACAAAATTGTCTCCCTTAGCAATAATCAAGCTGTTCCAGCCTATTTCATATTTTTCTACAAGTGCTTTATTTGCCTCATCGTCTGTGAGAACTACTAAGAAATTTACTTTAGGTTCCGATGCAAAGAGTGAATCAATTGTTGTTTTTGTAACTTTTTCTACTGCAATACAGGTTTTACAGCGCTGCTTTCCATGAAAGTAGTAGACATACGTGGTGTTGGCATCTATAGAAGCTTGTACAGAAGATGAATCGTTTACCTCTGATTGTGCTAGAACTCCGTTTTGCTCTTGTTTTTTTGAGTTGTTCGCACATGAGTAGGCCAAGAAAAGGCAAATTGTGATTATAAGAACATTTTTCATTTTTTATGGTTTTAGTTGTTAGAGATTATTTTTTATTTCTCCTCTATTGGTTATGAATTATAAGTAAGCCCTTAATTTTTTCGGTTATTCGAACTGTTCGTATTTCGTAGTATTACGAACATCAAAGGTAAAAAATTTTTAAATATCACATACTTCTGTGCTGATTTTTGTTTCAAATAAATTTCCAAATAGCTTTTGTACCTCTATCCAGGTCTCTTTATTGATACAATATTTAATTGTTGGGAGAGTAATTGTGCCTTGAATAATGCCTGCATCTTTTAGCTCTTTTAAATGCTGAGACAGGGTGCTCTTTGCAACCGGGATTACCTCAGACATATCTCCATGGTAGCAGCAGTTTTCGTTAAGCAGCATTTGGATAATTGCTATACGAACTGGGTGCCCCAAGGCTTTTGCCAGGCGTGCTACCTGCTTTTGCTCTTTGGTAAATGCTTTTTTCATATTGTTCGCAATATTACGAAAAATATTTAAACTAACACAAGCTTTCCCAAAGCTTTCGCTAAAGCCCAGTGGGCTTTAGCGTGGGTAAGCTTTGGAAAAGCAATTATTTCCGGAGCATCTTTATGTAAGTTACCAAGATAGCGTATAGTAATGGCATTACTCCAACAATAATGAAGATTAAATCGGCTGGCATTCTTAGCCAAGCTAGCCCAACTATATGGGCTTGGCCAGAGAACTCAAGACTTCTTGCGTGCCAGTATCCGTTGTTAATTACGTCAATTAGCTGAAGCACACCGCTTGGGAATAGTTGCAGTATAATCATTAATGCTATACCACTGTTTAGACCCCAGAATGACCACTTCACATATTTCTCTACTTTTTTCCAGTTTTCTTCGCTAGATATTTGGCGCATAGCAAAGACTGTAAAGGCTACAGCCAACATTCCAAATACACCCATCATGGCTCCGTGTGCGTGATTGGCAGTTAGGTTAGTACCTGTTTGGTAATAACTTACAACCGGCAAATTAATTAAAAACCCAAATATGCCTGCGCCAATAAAGTTCCACACCCCAACAGCTATTAAAAAATTGAAAGCCCAACGGTGAGGGAAAGGAATTTTAACTCCATTTTCGTCTTTTTGTACTTTTATGAGTCTTCCAAAATCGGATGCTTCTAGTGTAAGTAGAATTAGAGGTACTATTTCTAGTGCAGAGAAGGATGCCGAGATTGCCATAGAGGCATTGGTTTGTCCGTTCCAGTACCAGTGGTGGCCAGTGCCTAAAATGCCTGCACCCAAGAATAGTACTGCGTCTAAGTAAATTATGCGAGTTGCTGTGTTCTTAGAGACAAGCCCCATTTTAAAGAACATAATAGCTACCATTACTGTTGCAAATACTTCGAAGAAACCTTCTACCCATAGGTGAATAATCCAGAAACGCCATGTATCTACTACAGAGAAATTGGTTTCTGAACCAAAGAAGAATGCAGGTAAGTAGAAGAAAGGAATTGTGAGGGCAGCAATAAGGAATAATACTTTTAACTCCTTATCGGCATCCTCTTTTTTAGGCCTAACCGAGCGGTAAAGCAGTAAAAACCAAATAATGAGGCCAACAGCCATCAAGATTTGCCAACCTCGGCCTATTTCTAGATACTCCCAACCTTGGTTGCCAAACCAAAACCAAGCATCTTTCAAAAGATCTATAATGCCAAGGTATTGACCAAGTAAACTACCGAAAATTACTATTCCAAAGGCGATGAAAAGGAAGTTTATTAGCCCAACCTGTCCTTTAGGCTCTTTCTGAGAAAGGATGGTAGAGATAAAGAGACCACCGCCTACAAATGCTGTTGCTATCCATAGAATTGCAGCTTGTATATGCCATGTTCTGAGTATATTAGATGGCAAGATAGTAGTTAAATCAAATCCAAAGAACAACCCGGGCTCGGCAAAATAGTGAGCCATTGTGCCTCCGGCAAAAGTTTGAAACAGCAATAATAGAATTGCTACAAAAAAGAATTTTAGTGTAGCCTTTTGTGCCCCGCTGGCTTTACCTGGAATTAGATGTGTGAGCATTGTCTCTTTTGAACGCTTCCAGCCTAGATGGCTATAACGGCCAAAGAAAAACAGGATTAATCCAATGCCTGCCAATAGATTAATTAAACTTAAAGCACTCCATAGAATTGCTGGAGTAGATGGGCCATTTCCAATGAGTGGTTCATATGGGAAGTTATTGGTGTATGAACTACCTCTACCTGGGCCAGTTGCTACCGAAGCCCAAGCTGCCCAAGAGAAAAAGGCAGTAAGTTGCCGAAGCTCTTCTCTGTCTACTAGTAGGGTTTTTGATAATCCGCGATTAACCTCGCCGCGCTGAAAATAGTCTTCCCAATACTCAATTTGCTCTTCAAAGGTGGTTACCTCAACTGGTGTGTAAACTAGCTCGTGTGTTTCGTAGCTATACCTGTTAATTTTAAGGTAGTCGCCTGTTCTGCTAATGAGAGCTCCCTCTTGCTCTGTACTAATTACAGCAGCAGAATCTGCATTGAACTGCTCTTTTGCAATTTGGTCTCTTACATTGAGTGAGAGGTGGTGTAGGTATTGTGCCGAGAAGTCTGGACCAATGTAGGCGCCATGCCCCCATATGGTTCCGTTGTTCATCAATCCTTTTTTCAGGAAAATTTGCTGCCCAGTTTCTATGTCTGTTTGGGTAAAAACAACTTGCCCGCTTTCATCGACTACCTTTACAGGTATAGGAGGTTTAGTATCTCGGTAATGATATCCGGTTGTAACCCAAATAAGTACCGCAAATTCCACAATTAGAATCAAAACGATTCCCCTTTTCCACCAAGGAGAAAGTTTTTTTGGTTCAGAATAATTTGATTGTTCTTCCATATTGC
>CAZHHY010000050.1:9798-12000 GCA_964532375.1 uncultured Muribaculaceae bacterium | reverse complement strand
TATACATAAGTATCTCCTTACTAGCTGCAAGATCTTGAGATCCAAAAAGAGATCTAAAGTCAGTCGTAAATGCATACCTGCCAGATGCCATAACTACATTAGCTGCCCTTACTGCTAAATCTAAGTATTTTTTGGCTTTTTCATTGTTGTTTCCATGGTATTTTTGCCAAGTACCTTCAAATAGCATAAATCGAGAGATAAACCCTGCTGCAATATATCTGTTAAGATATTGGTTATCTCCATCTGTAAGTCTCATGTTAGTAAGTACATATTCAAAGTCTTCGGCTACTTTATCCATTACAAGAATTCTGCTGTCTCTATCTTTGTATAGCAATTCAAGCTCTTGGTCTCCCACAACTTTATCGTAATATGGAACATTTCCAAAAACGCTTACCAAACGGCTATACTCAATGAGATGAGGTACGCAGAAGTTATATTATTTACCAGAAGATAATTTGAAAATAATAGGGATGGTGTATCTTGTAGCAATAACTTGATTATGACTAATGCCTGGGGTCCAATCTGGAGACTCTTCAATAATTCGTAAAGCCTCTACAGAGAGCAGGTAATGAGGGCTCTTAATAACGTTTACATCCTCTAGTTTGCCGTTTACTCCCACCCTAAAGGAGAGTTCTACTGTGCCCTCAATGTTTAATTTCTTGCACTCCACAGGGTAAATTAGCCTATCAGTTACCCATTTACCGAAAGCATTTCGGTCTTTGCCCATAAAAGTAGGTGAAACATTTGCACTGTTTGGGTCAAGCACCTTTGATCCATTGGCATTCCAAAACTCGGCCTCTTGCTGCTTACCCTTTAACATAATATATCTTGCAGAGAGCTGACCATTGGGAAAGAAATATTCGGTAATGCCATCTTCTTTTCCTGCACGATAAATAGCTTTTTTATATAAATCACCATTTTGTCTCCAACGCTTATACTCTCCATCTAACTTCCCTTTTAGATAGT
Source organism: uncultured Muribaculaceae bacterium (assembly GCA_964532375.1). Taxonomy (GTDB): domain Bacteria; phylum Bacteroidota; class Bacteroidia; order Bacteroidales; family UBA932; genus Bact-08. Next base: position 11,034 of record CAZHHY010000050.1, on the reverse strand, counting down.
TTTCTATAGCAACGGTATCTCCCTTCTCATTAAAGCGCACCATCTCTCCATTTTTAAAGTCATTGGTCTTGTAAATTGAGTAGCTTTTAGAGAGGCCATCTTTAGACATGGTACGTACAATATGTTCTACCGTACCAACGATTCCCTTTTCTACTACAAAATGCGCACCCTCTGGGCTACATTTTTTCCAGTTATTGTCAAAATAAATCTGAGCATCTAGCACTGGAACCACAATAAACAGTGCAACTAAAGTAAAAACAACTCTTTTCATAACTAACTATTTAATATACAAATATAAATTACTTTTTACAATCTATCACAAAAATATATACCTTAAAAAACACTTTTAGAGTACTTCGCTAAATTACTTTTAAGCCCTTTAAAACTGCCTCTATTTAAGGAATCCACCCATTGAGAAATCAACTCGGCACAAAGGAGCTTTTTTTGATTAACTTTGCGCCATGGCATCTATATTACAAGCACAAAAATTATCTAAAAGATACGGCACAAAGGTCCTTTTTGAAGAGTTAGACCTTAATATTAATGAGGGAGAGAAGGTTGCACTTATAGCCCCCAACGGAACAGGAAAAAGCTCTCTGCTAAAAATTATAGCAGGGAAAGATACTCCAGATATGAATGCCAATGGAGAGAGCGGCATAGTTCAACTATTTTGCGATAGCGGCATTGCCTATCTTGAACAGGAACCTACTTTTGATCTAGATAAAACTGTCTTTGAAGAGGTTTTTAGCGGTGGCCAACTAGTTGCTGCTACTGTTGCCAAATATGAAAGAGCTCTAATTTCGCAGAATCAAAAGCATCTAGAAGAGGCAATGCATGAAATGGATAGAATAGATGGTTGGCAATACGAACAAAAAATTAAACAGATACTCTCTGGTCTAAAAATAGAAGACTTAGATCAAAAAATGGAACAACTCTCTGGAGGGCAAAAAAAGAGAATTGCACTTGCAAAAATGATGATAAACGAGGCCGATTTCATTGTTATGGATGAACCTACCAACCATCTAGATTTAGGTATTATCGAATATCTAGAAGAGTATCTTAAAAGGAGCCGCATTACTATACTAATGGTAACTCACGACCGCTACTTTCTAGACAGAGTGTGTAATAAAATAATAGAACTAGAAGGGGGACAACTCTTTACCTATAATGGGAACTACTCATACTTTTTAGAAAAGAGAGCAGAGCGAATAGATAACTTTAATACCGAAACAGATA
>CAZHHY010000050.1:0-9788 GCA_964532375.1 uncultured Muribaculaceae bacterium | reverse complement strand
TCAAAATTTATTTAAAACAGAGCTAGATTGGATGAGAAGGATGCCACAAGCAAGAGCTACAAAAGCAAAGTACAGAATTAATGCTTTTTACGATATAAAAGAGAGGGCAAGTCAAAGAATTTCCAGCGAGAACATAAAAATAGATACTGCAACTGCCAGGCTTGGCACAAAAATCATTAACTGTAAAAATGTATCACATAGTTACGATAGTTTTATTACTCTAGATAACTTTACCTATAACTTTACAAGAGGCGAAAAGATAGGGCTAGTAGGGCCAAATGGAATTGGCAAAACCACTTTTTTAGAGGTAATTACAGGTGCAATTCCATATGATAAAGGAGAAATTGAACAAGGAGAAACTATTGTATTTGGCTACTACAGGCAACAAGGGATGGAATTTAACCCTAACGACACCGTAATAGATGCGGTGCAAGGGATTGCCGAGGTAGTTACAATGAGCGATGGTTCGGTTATTAACGTGAGCCAATTTCTAACCAGGTTTCTCTTCCCCCACTCTATGCACAACACCAAGATTGAAAAACTTAGTGGGGGCGAAAAAAGACGACTCTACTTAGTTACCGTGTTAATGAAAAATCCAAACTTTCTTATTCTAGACGAGCCCACAAACGATTTAGACCTAATGACTCTAAACGTTTTAGAGGAGTATTTAGACAACTTCCCTGGCTGTGTAATTATTGTTTCTCACGATAGATACTTTCTAGACAAAATTGCCCAACACCTCTTTGTGTTCGAGGGAGAGGGTGTCATTAAAGATTACGTTGGTAAGTATTCTGAATACCGCGAAATGGTTAAGGCCCTAGAAAAAGCGAACTCTAGCAAAGAGAGATTAAATAATAGCAAAGAAAGATCTAATAGTAACAAAGAAAAAATCAATGCCAATAAATTAGAGTCAGAAACTAAAGCAGAGGCAAACAACGCTACAATAAAAGATGACGCAACTATAAAAGGTGACGCTACAATAAAGGGAGATAATATCAGAAAGGACCAAATTAACGGAAAAGAAAATTCTTCTGGAAAAAGAAAATTAAACTACAAAGAGAAAAAAGAGCTAGAGTCAATAGAGACTAAACTTGAGAAGCTCTCAAAAGAAAAGAGCAGCCTAGAGGCCGCTCTTAATTCTGGGTTGCTCTCGCCCGAGCAATTAGTCGAAAATTCAAGCACATTTGCAAAACTTCTACAAGAGGTAGAAAATCTTGAGTTTCGCTGGCTGGAACTCTCAGAAATTAGCGAGTAAGTTTTTTATACTTAAATCTCTTAGGGGTTACATCGCCAAGGCGTTTCTTCTTATTCTCTTCATATTCAGAGTAGCTTCCTTCAAAGAAATAGGCTTTTGAATCGCCTTCAAATGCAAGAATATGAGTTGCTATACGGTCTAAGAACCAACGGTCGTGAGAAATAATCACTGCACATCCTGCAAAGTTATCGAGACCCTCTTCTAGTGCACGTATTGTATTAACGTCTACGTCATTAGTAGGCTCGTCTAACAATAGAACGTTGGCCTCCTCTTTAAGAGTTAATGCAAGATGTAATCTATTTCTCTCACCCCCCGAAAGTATTCCACACATTTTTTCTTGATCTGCTCCAGAAAAGTTAAATCTAGAGACATAGGCGCGAGCATTCACCTCTTTATTACCAAGTTTTACAAACTCAGAATTGCTAGAGATGGTTTGGTACACTGTTTTGTTAGGGTCTATTTGCCTATGTTGTTGATCTACATATGCAATCTTAACAGTCTCTCCAACAGAAAACGAGCCCGAATCTACACCTTCTATTCCCATAATCATACGGAAAAGTGTTGTCTTTCCTGCTCCATTGGGGCCTATCACTCCAACTATTCCTGCAGGCGGCAACTTAAAACTAAGATTTTCAAAAAGTACTCGATCGCCAAAAGCCTTAGTCACTCCATGGGCTTCAATCACTTTATTCCCAAGTCTTGGTCCGTTAGGAATGAAAATCTCTAACTTCTCCTCTTTTGCTCTGCCATCTTCGTTAAGCATTTTTTCATATGCACCCAAACGAGCTTTAGATTTAGCTTGGCGCGCCTTAGGAGACATTCGCACCCACTCTAACTCTCTCTCTAATGTCTTTCGGCGTTTGCTCTCTTGCTTCTCTTCTTGTGCTAGGCGAGTAGATTTTTGATCTAACCAAGAGGTGTAGTTTCCTTTCCAAGGAATTCCCTCTCCCCTATCTAGTTCCAATATCCACCCGGCAACATTGTCTAAGAAATATCTATCGTGGGTTACTGCAATAACAGTTCCCTTATATTGCTGTAGATGTGCCTCTAACCATTGAATACTCTCTGTATCTAAGTGGTTGGTTGGCTCATCTAAGAGTAGCACGTCTGGTTCTTGCAACAGAAGCCGACACAAAGCAATCCTACGCTTCTCACCTCCACTCAAATGCTTTACAATTGCGTCTGGTTCTGGGCATTGAAGTGCATCCATTGCCTTTTCAAGTTTAGAATCTATATCCCAGCCATTTACCTGCTCTATTTTATCTGTAAGTTCGCCTTGCAAATCTATCAAACGAGCCATCTCTTTGTCGTCCATTGGTTCCATGAACTTTGCATTTACCTCTTCGTACTGCTTTAGAAGTGACACCACCTCGTGAGCACCCTCTTGCACAATCTCTAGAGCGGTTTTATTTTCGTCTAAGTGTGGTTCCTGCTCAAGAAATCCCACGCTATAACCATGCGCCCATGCAATATCTCCTTGGAAAGCAGTCTCTACCCCCGCTATAATTCTAAGCAAAGTAGATTTACCCGAACCATTTAGACCAATAATACCAATTTTTGCTCCATAAAAAAAAGAGAGATAGATATCTTTAAGAATTGCTTTGTTATTGTTAGGCAATATCTTACCTACCCCATTCATTGAGAAAATTATCTTTTCGTCTGCCATATAATTTATTTGATTTTGGCAAAGATAATCATATAATCACAATGCAAGCATTCACACGAAATGTATGCAAGCATATATAAGTATTAGATGAGAAAACAGAAGCTCTAGCAAATTAGTTTGCCAAAGAGATTTTCTTACTAACACCCAATGTATGCAAAAGTGTATCTACATACTGAACAGATATAATTGAATCTCTCAAGTGGGCAGATTTCTGTACAAATGCAGTAAAAGACTCTTGATTTGCCTTAGATAAAGGGTCGGCAGGGGGAGACTCCATTGTGAGAGGGTTAATAGGTGTTCCGTTTTTCCACACACGAAAATCTAGATGTGGCCCGGTAGACATTCCAGTGCTACCAACATAGCCTATAACCTCTCCTTGTCTAACTCTTTTACCAACAACCATGCCTTTTGCATAACCGGCAAGATGCAAATATGCAGTTGTATATGTAGAGTTGTGTTTAATTTTAAGTTGATTACCTCCCCCTCCAGCATAGTTTCTTTGAACAACAACTCCATCTCCAATAGTCATAACTGGAGTACCCCTTGGTGCAGCATAATCTACGCCTGTATGTGGCCTAACAATTCTTGTAACAGGATGCTTACGTGCGTAAGAAAAGCCAGAAGAAATTCTTGTAAAACTCAGTGGCGCCTTAAGAAAAGCTTTTCTTAAGTTTTCTCCTTTACTATTCCAGTACTGAGGCACCTCGTCTTGAACAAACCTATAGGCATCAAATTCCTGTCCTGCATGAGCAAAAACAGCAGCATAAATATTGCCTATATCTAGGAATTTATCACCTACATAAAATTCTTCGTATAAAACCTTAAACGAATCTCCTTTTTGCAATCCAAAAAAATCTACAGTCCAAGCATAAATATCAGACAATCTCAATGCCAATAGAGGTTCCATTCCCGCTGCCGAGACATCGTTCCATAAAGAAGTATTAATAGTTGCCTCTCCAAATCTAAGCTTTGAAATAATCTCTCTCTCAGATACACTTACAAAGATAGAATCATGAACACCAAATGTAATAAACTGCGTCTTAGTGTTTTCATATACAAAATAAGCTAGTTTAGGTTCTTCTTCTCGGGTATAAAACACTTTATAAAAATTGCCTATTTTAATCTTTCTAAGGTCAAAAATATCTTTAGAAGCTTGGGTAAGGGCATAGGCATCAGATGCAGATGCTCCAAGACGAGTAAGAAGGGTTGTAAAAAAATCGCCACTCTTAATTTGACCCTCCTTTGAATCGAATTCCGATACCGGAAAACCAAATTCATAAATCTCTTCATTAGAGATTTCGGTCACTAACGTTTCTTCGCTGTTTCTCCTATCGCAAGTGCATGATATAATAGTAGTTAATGCTACTAAAATTGCCAGTCTCTTCATATCTTATTTGTTTCTAAAATCGAAGATAGTTAATAAAAAATGAAATGTTGAAAAGTTTGTGGAAAAATTTGTAAAAAAATGTAATAAAGTGGAAAAGATTTTTTAAGTTTGCGTAAGTCAAAAGGATAAAAAAAAAGATAAAATGATAAAGTTTATAGGGGAACACACTGCAAAGATAGATGATAAAGGAAGAGTAGTCTTTCCTTCGTCGTTAAAATCTTTGCTTCTACCCGAAAGCGACCAGCGCTTTGTCATTAAAAAAGATCTTTTTTTCAATTGTCTCGAAATGTATACCTATCAAGAGTGGATACGTGAATCGGAAGAGGTTAAAACTCGGCTCAACTTTTTTAACAAAGAGCACGCTCAATTCTGGAGAGAATTTATGAGAGACCGTGCCCTAGTAGAGCCCGATCAAAAACTCGGAAGAATATCAATCCCTAAAAGACTCTTAGAGCAAATAGGCGTAGATAAAGAAGTGCTGTTTGCCGGAAACGATCATAAAATTGAGATTTGGGCAAAGGAGAGCTATAAACAGGAGCAACTCCCAGGCAGAGACTATTCAGAACTTGCACAGAAAATATTAGGATAAGGAGCTTGTTATGGGAACTTACCACACACCAGTACTACTTGAAGAAAGTGTATCTGCCTTGGCTTTACACAACGGCGGAATCTATGCCGATGTTACTTTTGGCGGAGGAGGTCACAGTAGAGCCATTCTAGAGAAAATGGGTGCAGAATCTAAGCTCATATCTATGGATAGAGACAACGACGCACTTGCAAATGCCCCCCAAGATAAAAGATTGATACTGGTTCACAACAATTTTAGATTTTTAAACAATTATGTTGAGTACCACGGCTACAGCAAAATAGACGGCATCTTGGCAGATCTTGGAGTATCATCGCACCAATTTGACACAGAACAAAGAGGATTCTCTTTTAGGTTTGATTCTCCTTTAGATATGAGAATGAACCAGCTTGCAAAACACACAGCAGCACACATTTTAAATAGTTATGATCAAGAGAGTCTTTCGCTCATTCTATACAAGTATGGCGAAGTAGATAAAAGTAGGCGAGTTGCAAGTCTTATTTGTGCTCAAAGAGAGAAAGAGAAAATCAAAACCACTTTCGACTTGAACAAGGTTTTGGCACCATTACTACCCAAATTTGCCGAGCACAAATATCTAGCAAAAGTATATCAAGCCCTTAGAATCGAAGTTAACGGAGAGATGAGAGCTCTAGAACTTTTTCTTGAAGGTAGTGCACATATTCTAAAAGAAGGAGGCCGTTTGGTTATCATAACCTACCATTCTTTAGAAGATAGAATGGTTAAAAACTTCATGAAAACTGGTAATACTGCAGGGCTTATTGAAAAAGATATATATGGCCATTTCGAAACTCCTTTTACAGTTATTACTAGGAAACCAATTACTCCTACCCAAGAAGAACTCTCTTCCAACAGCAGAGCAAGGAGTGCAAAGTTACGAGTGGCAGAAAAAAACTAGAACAACAAAAATAGATAATCAATACAATTAAATATAAAAACTATGGCTAAGAAAAATTGGATGAACGAAATACTTGGTGGCCAAGTACTGCTTCGTAGCGGTATTTCGCAAAACCCTGGTTTTGTTGTCTTCCTATTTATTCTAGTCATTCTATACATAAATATAAATTTTGGAATTGAAAGAAGCCTACTTACCGAAAGAAGAAATCAAAGAGAACTCAAACATTTAAAATCTGACTTTGTAAGCAAATCGTCAAAATTACAATACAGTAGCAAACGAATAGAGATCGAGAAAAAACTTAAAGAGCTAGAATCTACCTTAACTCCACCCATAGACCCTCCTGCAAGAGTTACTATGGTAAACTAAAAGTATGAATACATTTTTAAAGCGTGTATATATAATTTATTTTCTCCTCATTATCCTTGCCATAAGGATAGTATGGAAGATTGTAGTACTACAGTTCTTTACTACTATGGACATCTCGGCTATAGAGATCTCTTTTAGAGAAGAAGAGATAGAAGCCACAAGAGGGAGTATACTAGCTAGAGATGGCAGAGCTCTCTCTACCTCTGTCCCCTATTTTCAAATAAGAATGGATTGCGTAGTTCCTTCAGACGATCTTTTTTATAATCAAATAGATGATTTAGCAAAAGCGCTATCTAATTTCTATGGCGATAAAAGCTGGATAGCCTATAAGAGCGAATTAGTTGAAGCAAAAAAAGCAGGCAAAAGGTATAAGAGTATTGGTGATCGAATGGTAGATTATACAGAAATGCTTCAAATCAAGCAATTTCCTATTTTCAAAGAGGGTGCTTTAAGAGGAGGTCTTATTACCGAGCAAAGAAATCGTAGAAACAACCCTTATGGGAGACTGGCATATCGCACGATAGGGTTTATCAACAGCAATGAAGTTGGTGTTGGCGTAGAAAGAAGCTACGATTTATACCTTAAAGGAAAGCCGGGAAGACAAACTGTTCAGCGAATGCTAGGAGGAGAATGGGTTCCTGTAATATCACAAGAGACTGTTTTACCGCAAGATGGTTATGATATTCTTACTACTATAGATATAGATATCCAAGAAACAACCGAAAATGCGCTCAAAGAGCAACTCTCTCTTTCAGATGATTTCGAAGGAGCAACCGCTATAGTAATGGAGGTACGTACCGGAGCAATTCGTGCAGTTGCCAACATGAGAAAAACACCCGGAGGATCTTTCGATGAATCATATAATTATGCTATTGGACATGCTACAGAACCAGGCTCAACATTTAAGCTTGCAACCCTAGTAGCTCTAATAGAAGATGGCCATGTAAATTTAGATACACCAGTAGATGCTGGCAACGGCAGCTGGAAATATAGTTCGGCAACCTATAACGACGTCACTCGTGGGGGATATGGTCAAATAACCATGCTCAAGGCATTTGAGAAATCTTCTAATGTTGCATTTGCCAAAATGGCTGTAGAAAAGTACGCCAATAATGAGAAAAAATTTGTAGACCGACTTATGAACATGAAGATTACCGAAAAATTTAATCTTGACATTATGGGTGAAGCTCCAGCAGTAATATATGCTCCTGGAGACGCCATGTGGTCTAAGGTTTCTCTTCCATCTATGGCTATTGGCTACTCATCGTTGATAACCCCTTTGCACACTCTAACATTTTACAATGCTATGGCAAATAGAGGGAAAATGATGAAACCATATTTTATAGAGCATTTACAAAAAAACGGGATAGTATATCAGAAATTTGGACCACAAGAAGTTAGCGGAGCTATCTGCTCACGTAAAACTGTAGATCAAGTACAAATAGCACTAAGAGGAGTAGTAGAAGAGGGAACCGGAAAAGCAATAAATGACAAAAGATATAATATCTCTGGTAAGACTGGTACTGCTAGAGTTGCTTTCGATGGTAAATATATAGATGCCTTTGGATACCGAAAGCATCAAGCATCTTTTGCTGGTTTTTTCCCATCTGAAAACCCCAAGTACTCAGTAATTGTGGTTCTCTATTCTGTTAAAACCCGAGGTAATTTCTATGGTGGTTCTTGGGCAGCTCCTGTGTTTAAGAAAATAGCCGATAAAATATATAGCAGCAGCCCTGAATGGAAAGAACCATTAGATGAAATCAAAGAGGGAGGGCCAGGCCAAGCAGAGCTATTGGCTGGGAGCACAACCGCTTTAGAAACAGTGCTCTCATATATTCCATATACCTCTTCTAATGAAAACAAAATTAATTCAAATAGTGAGTGGCTACAGAAAGACAGCACAGGCAAATCACTCATTGCCTGCGATATAAAAAAAGAGATAGTACCAAATGTTAGTGGAATGGGGCTGAAAGATGCTCTCTATTTACTAGAAAATCTGGGATATAGAGTCTCGTTTCAAGGAAAAGGCAGAGTTATAAGCCAAACTCCTGAAGCCAATAGCCAAATGGGTAAAAACGGAATAGTAGAACTTCAATTATCTAGTGATTATGAAATTAAATAATTTAGTACAACATATAGACGATGCTAAAATCTTGGGCAATCCACAGATTAATATCACTAATATTTATTTCGATTCCAGAAGTGTAACCGAAGGCTCTCTCTTTATTGCTTTAAAAGGCAGTAGTTCAGATGGGCACAACTATATAGCCACTGCAATTGAAAAAGGGGCAAAAGCAATTGTATGCGAAAATTTGCCAAAACAAGAAGCTGGAATTTGTTACATTATTACCTCAGATACTCATAAGGCAACCGGCCTCATTGCCTCGGAATATTTTGACAACCCTTCTGATAAGATAAAAGTAGTAGGCATAACAGGAACAAACGGTAAAACAACAACAGTAACTTTACTTTATAATCTTTTTACCTCTCTTGGGTATAAATGTGGATTAATCTCTACTATCGAAAATTATATTGGTAAAAAAAGAGTAGAATCTACACACACAACGCCAGATTCTATGCAAATAAATTTGCTCATGTCACAAATGGCAAATGAGGGTTGTGAATACTGTTTTATGGAGGTGAGCTCACATGCTTTAGACCAAGAGAGAATTGCCGGCATCAAATTCGAAGGCGCCATATTTTCAAATATAACCCACGACCACCTAGATTATCATAAAACTTTTGCAGAGTACATAAGAGTTAAAAAGAGTTTTTTTGACAATCTCCCAAAGGAGGCTTTTGCACTTACCAACCTAGACGATAAAAACGGAATGGTAATGGTACAAAACTGTAATGCAACTGTTTACACCTACTCATGCATATCTATGGCAAGTTTCAATTGTAAAATCATTGAAAGCAATATAGATGGCATGCAAATTAAAATGGGCAACAAAGAAATTTGGTCTAGGTTTATTGGGTTACACAATGCATATAATTTACTAGCTGTATATTCTACTGCTAAGCTACTTGGTACACAAGAAGATGAACTACTAATAGCACTAAGTGCTTTGGAGTCGGTCTCTGGTAGATTAGAGTATATAAAGGGAGGTGAAGATCTTACCGCCGTAGTAGATTATGCCCATACACCCGATGCACTAAAAAATGTGTTGAAAACATTAAAAGAGGTTGCTAAAGATAATCCAATAATTACTGTTTTTGGGTGTGGTGGCAATCGAGATAAGACTAAAAGAGCAGAGATGGCACAAGTTTCGGCACTTTTTTCAGATAAAATAATAGTAACATCAGATAATCCAAGATTCGAAGAACCAGAAGATATTATTGAAGAGATCAAGAGGGGATTTAAACCTGGAGACCGCATAAGAACACTATATATAACAGATAGAAGAGAAGCTATTAAAGCTGCTTTAACAATAGCAAAACCAGGCTCCATTATTTTAGTGGCAGGAAAAGGGCACGAGAATTACCAAGAGATTAAAGGTGTAAAACACCATTTTGACGATAAAGAAGAGATAACTACAATATTCAAATTAATGAAATAGGTCATGTTATACAATATATATGAATATTTAAAAGACTTTAATAATACTCATT
>CAZHHY010000049.1:0-12117 GCA_964532375.1 uncultured Muribaculaceae bacterium | reverse complement strand
ACTATTAACAGGCTAAACTTTATTTTATGACTCATCTATTTTCAATAGCTCTTTTTAGCACATTTTGCAGTAACAATCAACCCCAAGCACCAAAAGGAGATCAAGCACCAATTAAAGTTGGCGTTTTTAATGGCCCCGGTGGGGCTCAAACTTCTGTTTGGGAAACTGTAGAAGCCATTAAGATAGAGCCAGAAATGGAAGTCAAGCTCATAACTACCTCTGATTTTGCCAATGGCTGTCTAGACTCTTTAAATGCCATCATTATCCCAGGCGGTGGAGGTAGCCGTCAATACCTAAATCTTGGGCACGAAAATCATGATAGAATTCGTAACTTTATTACCAAAGAAGGCGGCGCCGTTGGCATTTGTGCTGGAGCCTATCTATTTTATAACACCCCTGGCTATGCTAGTATTGCCATAAACGGAGCTCAAGCCATAGAGATTGAGCACGACAACCGTGGCTATGGGCTAGCCAAATTTACCTGGGGCGCTAAGCGCCTAATACAAGGGCTACTGTTAGACTCATCTGCTAATGTTTGAGTAAGAGCTGCACAATAGACCTCTAACTCTGAATTTAACTACTACTTATTACCCAACATTAGAGCCGCTCACAAAACCGAGCAAGAGAATGAGGCAAAAGCAAAAAAAGCAGAAGCCCTTAAGTTCCTATTTAGTCTCATTTTCTTTGAGTGCTTTGGTTGCTCTATTTTGGGAAGTTTTGCAAAGTTCAGAGATACCTTTTTGCTCCCATGACTCCTTAACGGTGCCATTGTTTATTTCGTCTCTGCCAGTAATATGCCGGCAATCTTCAAAGATGTGATATTTGTTGCCTGCCCTACTCCGGTATACGTTATCGTTATCGTAGTTTAACTCTTTTCTAATCCTTGATATTTGCGTACATTTGATTAATAATTTTTTACCTTGAAAATAAAACCATTCTTTAATTATCGCATCTTTATTATGGTGTTACTCTCTCTTGCAATTGCAATGGGGGGAGTTTTTCTAGTTATTGCATACACCTATAACATCCAAAAAGAGACCGAAAAATATATTGAAGCATCGCGAATTAGTGTAAACGATGCTAAGGGAATGGAGCTTGAATTAACTGCTATTAAAGGTCTTAATTATATATATCTGATTAACAAATCAGATAAGTGGCTAGATTCACTAAAAAAACAACAAGCAAAATTTGTAGTATATCTTGAACGCGTCCGTAAAAGTTCTAACACTTCAGAAGAAGATATTCTAATACAGCGAATCTCGGCACTATTTTCTAACTACGAACAAAATATTCTCTTAGCTGCCTCATTGCTTAAAAACTCCCAAACGAACAAAGCAAATGCACTTTTAACATACTCGGCACAAGAACTTTTAGGTACTATAGAGTTAAAAAGCTCTGAATTTATAAAAATAAATAAACAAGTAGAGAACCTGTATGAAATAAAATTAGCCAAAGCCAATTCATTTATAATAACTATTTTAATCTCTATGGGTATAGGCGGAATTGTTGCTGGAATTTTATTAGGTTGGCTTCTCTCGCGCATGCTATTTAGCCCAATAAACCAATTAGTACTTAAGATGCGCGGCTCTTCCGGAGGTGCAGTTTTCGAGAACATAAGGCTACCTCACGGCACAGAGTTGGAACAACTGGGAGATAGTATTAAAGAGCTCATAGAGAAATACGACAAAACAAATAAAGACCTTTCTAGAAATAAAGAGCTATTACAATACTCCAATAAATTTGCAAACCTTGGCAAAATAGCGCCAACAATTGCCCACGAAATTAGAAACCCGCTAGCAGCTATTAAAATGCTAGTTTATTCTATAAGAGAAGAGGCACAAACCCCTAACGCTGTTAAAGAAGATTTAGATATTATCTCTAAAGAGATAGACCGAATAGACAAATTCACAAAAGATTTCCTTCGGTTTGCCAAGCCAAGCGAGCCTATATTTGCAAATGTTAATTTAGCTGAATGCATAGGCGAAGTTATACAGCTATTTAAACCACGCTTTGTCAATAGCAACATAACAGTTCATAACAACATTGCTAAGGACAACCAACTTGTTATGGCAGATGCCGGCCATCTAAAACAGGTATTTATGAATTTAATTTTAAATGCCATAGATATTATGCCAAACGGAGGCGAGCTAGCCATAGATGCAACCACAACAACCTATACCAAAGAAGAAATTGCCCAACATTATACTTTTGAAGATGATACAAATGATAATAGCAGCCATAATGAAAAGAGAGATTTCATAAAAATTGCATTTAGCGATTCGGGCCCTGGAATTCCCGAAGCAATTATGAAAACAATTTTTGAACCATTTATAAAAGGCAGCGACCAAGGAGTTGGAATAGGCCTCTCTATCTCGCAAAGCATTGCCAATTTACACGGTGGATGGATAGGTGCCCAAAACAAAACCCATGGGCAAGGAGCCATTTTCACTTTTTATTTACCAATAACAACATAACTAACACTATACTTTTCATATGTATAAATTACTTATTGTAGACGACGAGCAAAGCGTTAGGTACTCTTTTAAAAAGTTATTTAGCCCATCTTATTACACTATTGCCGAGGCAGGTAACAGCCAAGAAGCAATTATTGCATTTAATAAAGAGAAACCAAACTTGGTTATTCTAGATATAGAGATGCCAGGTAAAGATGGAATTGAAGTACTTAAAGAGATAAAGCAACTATCTCCACAAACACCAGTTATAATAATCACAGCCTATGGCTCTGGAGACCGAGTAATAAAAGCAATGAAATATGGAGCATATGAATATATAGAAAAGCCATTCGATATTCCCAAGCTAATATTCACAATAGAAGATGCCCTCAAAAATACTAATGATTTAGACCCAATCGAAACCACCTCAAGTAAAAAGGCAGCCTCTTTTAAACGAGAAGATACAATCATAGGCGAGAGCAGCTCCATAAAGGAGGTATTTAAACTAATAGGCAAGGTTGCAACAAGCGACGCAAGTATCTTAATTGTTGGCGAGAGCGGCACAGGAAAAGAGTTAGTTGCTAAAGCAATTCATAAATATAGCGATAGAGCCAATAAGCCATTTATTGCAATTAATTGTGCAGCAATTCCAGAGGCACTGCTAGAGAGCGAACTCTTTGGATACGAAAAAGGGGCTTTCACTGGAGCAGACAAACAGAAAGCTGGAAAATTTGAAGAGGCCAACGGAGGCACTCTTTTTCTTGACGAAATAGGCGATATGAGCCTAGCTCTGCAGGCTAAACTCCTTAGAGTCTTACAAGAAGGCACTTTAGAACACATTGGCAGCACAAAGTCGCTTAACGTAGATGCCCGAATTGTAGCAGCAACAAATCGTAATTTAGAGAATGATATTATAACTAAAAATTTTCGAGAAGATCTATTCTATAGGCTCAAAGTAGTAACCATCTCTTTACCACCATTAAGAATGAGAAAAGAAGATATTCCTCTTCTAACCCAACACTTTTTAACAAAGCATTCTAAAGGAAATAAAAGCGAGCTACTCGTGCTTCCTACCGAATCTATGCAGCGCCTTATAGATTACCATTGGCCCGGCAACATAAGGGAGCTAGAGAATGTTATAAAAAGAGCAATAATTCTTGCCAAGGGTAATATTATAAGCTCAAATCTCTTATTCGAAGGCATTGAAACATTTGAAATTCAAAATGTTCCATATAAATCTAAGCTATTTGCATACCTTACCCAGCAAATAATTGCAAGTGAAGGAGATATCTACAGACTTGCAATCGAAGTATTTGAAAAAGACCTATTGCAGTGGGCACTCTCAAAAGTAGGTGGAAACCAGTTGCAAGCAGCAAAACTCCTAGGAATATCTAGGGTCATGCTTCATGAGAGAATAATAAAGTACAAACTCAAAGAGACCAATTAATAGCCTGTTGTAAATTTAATTTACACCCTGCAAACTTAAATTACAATATAATAAACGAAAAATTTAAGCGCATTTAACATCTAAGCCTTATAATCAACAACTTAGGCTTAACCGCAAGTCATTTGACCAAATTCACGCTTTCTCATTTTTCACCTCACAACTTTATGAACCCTGCAACTATTTATTAAACAGTTAATTGCGCAGTTTGGCACTCCTTTTGCTTAATAGGTATTAAGAGATATCAAACATTTAATATTATACCAAAATGAAAAAAATTCTTTCACAAATTTCTGTAGTACTTCTAATGGCAGTACTAGTAGTTGGTTGCGCAAAGCCACCCAAAACCGAATTAGCAGCAGCAAATGCAGCTATTGAATCTGCTAAAGTAGTAGAAGCTAATCGTTACGTTGCAGATGAGTTTAACGCTCTTCAAGATTCTTTGAACGTTATAAACGTTCAGATTGAAACTGAAAACTCTAAATCTTTTTTCTCACGTGATTACAAAGGTCTTAACGAGAAACTTGTAACAATCACTAATGAACTAGGTGCTTTAGCTCCTAAAGCAGAAGCTCGTAAAGCAGAAGTTCGCACAGAAGTTCAAGACACTCTTGTTCTACTAACTAACCTTATTCAAGAAGACAAAGATCTACTTGTTAAAGCTCCTAAAGGTAAAGAAGGTAAAGCTGCTCTTGAAGCTATCCAAAACGACGTTACCGTTTTAGAAGCAACTGTTGCAGAAATTAACACTCTTATTACAAATGGCGACTACCTTACTGCTCAAGACAAAACTAACGCAGCTAAAGTAAAAGCTCTTGCAATTAAAGAAGAACTTAGCATAGCTATCAAAAAAAGAAGATAATTACTCAGATTTTTTCCGTTAATTTATAATCTTAAAACAATAAAGCCCTTTTTTTAAAAGGGCTTTATTTTAAATATATTGTAATGCATTTTCCTAAAATTAGAAAAAAAATATTCTTCATATTTGGTACCATAATACTTCTTGCAGCTATTGCCTGGGTAGTCTCTTTATTTATACAAACACCACCTACCGAAAAAATTGAAGCTGGGCGTAAGGCAATTGCTCAAGCTATTAAAGAAGAGGCCGAGGTTTACTCGGCACCCGAGCTTATTCTTGCCCGCAAAAATTGGGAAGACGCAATGAAACACTGGAAAGAGAACAATGACAAAAATGCACTATCAAGAGATTATGAAAAGACCATTATCTTAGCCGATTCGGCAATAGCTAATGCCCATAATGCTCTAAAGAATTCCATACAAAGAAAAAAAGAGTTCCGTCAAGAAATTGAAAACAGCCTACCTTCACTAAGGAGTAAAATTGCTTACATAAAGAGTGTAAAAGAGAAAATGCCGGTTACCCATAGTGTATGGAATAAATTCACATCTGCTATTTTAAAAATGGAAGAGACAGAGAGTGCCTTCAAACGCAACGATCTTTTTTCTGCTCAGAAAAACATTAAACCTCTTATTGCCAGTGTAAATGAAATTGAAAAGCAAACTACCAATCTCATAAACAATTACTTTCGTAGCTATAATGAGTGGGTTAGGCTAGATAAAGAGATGAGGCAAAAATCTATTGCAAGTGGTTCTGTTACTATTGTAGTAGATAAGTTTTCGAAAAAGTGTATTGTATATAAAGGTGGCAAACAAATAAGAGAATATGATATAGAGCTGGGTATTAACTGGCTAGGGCACAAAGTTCAAAAGGGAGATAAGGCCACACCCGAAGGAAGATATTCAATAACATCTAAAAAAGCAGGAAAAAACACCATCTACTACAAAGCACTTTTAATTAACTACCCAAACGCTGCAGATTTAAGTAGTTTTAGGCAGAAGAAAGTGAACGGAACAATTTCTAGAAATGCTATAATTGGTGGTGCAATAGAAATTCACGGTGGTGGTGGCAGAGGCATAGATTGGACAGATGGTTGTATAGCTCTTACAAACAAAGATATGGACAACCTTTATGCACTTTGCTCTGTTGGAACACCGGTTGCTATTGTAGGATCTCTAACACCACTTGAAAAAATATTCGATATAGACCTTCGTTAAATAATTATTGTTAAATTTAGATTATGGAAAATCTTGAAAAAAAGAGTTTGTTATTGATTCTTCTAGCACTCCTTTTCACAGTAGGTCTTATTGGCCTATCTCTTGCCAAATCACAGGCACTAAAAGAGGTAGCCATATCTTTTTACAGTTATCGTGACTATCCCGGCGCACTTGCACAAAAAGATTCTACCCAACTTGCTAAGCAAATTAAAGAGACCCAAGGGAGAATTTCTATCCTTCAAAGAAGAATTGAAGTTCTTACACCAGAAAGACCTTATCTTATTATCAATACTACAAAGAACACATTTGTGTTGCGCACAAGAAAGAGCATCATAAGAGAAGGAATCTGCTCTACCGGTAGCTACATACTATTAGATGCCGGCAATGGCAAACAGTGGATCTTCAAAACCCCTAAAGGCCAGTTACGTATATTAGGTAAAAAAACAAATCCTGTTTGGATTAAGCCAGACTGGGCTTTTATTGAAGAAGGCCTGCCAGTACCAGCCATAGGAGACCCAGAAAGGCGCGAACCAGGCTCACTTGGAGATTACGCCCTTAATCTTGGAGACGGGTATATGATACACGGAACACTCTACCAACGTTTTCTAGGGCTGCCTGTTACACATGGCTGTGTAAGAATAGGCGACGACGATTTGGAAACCATCTACAAAAACATGGTAATTGGGTCTAAAGTTTTTATCTTTTAGAAGCAGTCAAAATGAAAAATATAAATATCTCCAAAAAACTTATAATCATCTTTTTAGCATCGCAAGTTGTAATTTTTCTTATAGTATTCTTGCTATTTCATTTTATTCCTGTTGCTAAAGAGAGTAAAGAAGTTTCTAAAATTGTGCAAGAACGAGGGTTTATTTCAAACTCAAAAGTGCCTAAAGAGATATCTAGCTTAATTAGTACTATTCGTATTACCGAGCATCACGAAGCCTATCTAAAAAATGCACTAAAACTTTCGAAAATAGATTCAATCTCGTTGCTAATAGACCTAAGAGACAGCCTAGCAATTCTCTCTTTAAAAGGAGTTTCAATTTTTGAATCTAAAATATCTAAAATAGAGATAAATAAAGGTCTTAAAAAGCTGCCCTATTTCTTACGCGACAGTCTCTACTCTGGGCCATTACAAGCTGTAGACGAACTTTCAAGCATAGAGAAATTTCCTATCGTAGTAAAAAAACCTACTAAAGATACCAGCACTGTAGAAAAAACCGAAGAAGTGCCTACTCTTCCTAAGCAACACGACGTATATGTTCTATTGGCTCTAGACAATAGCATGGCTATAGAGATTAACCAAGAAGAAAGCGAATTAGTAGGTACAAAGAGTGCCCTAAGAAAATACAGAAGGCAATATAAGAGATGGTTCTTCTCAAGAAACATAAAATCGGCTTTTAGCTCTGGTCAACCGGGATATATTTACAACCTAAAAATTGAGATTCCAAGGGAAGATGCAGGCTCTATATATCGCGCACTACCCATTAAGCCATTTATCTTAATAAGATATTAAACTCGTTTAATGAGCCTTCTTTAATGAGCCTCACTTTAAGAATTAACTTAAAGATTATATTTAAATAAACTTCTTTATAAGTTTAAAGTACTTAAATGGCACATATTTAAATGGTAAATCTATCCAAGTTGGCGTAGTTACAACTGCCCTTCTATTGCTAAAAGCTAAGAAGCTCTCTTTACCATGATACTTGCCCATTCCACTATTACTAACTCCACCAAACGGCAAGTTATGATTACCTACGTGCATTATAGTGTCATTCACACAAGCCCCGCCAGATGTTGTTTGAGTTAACACCTCTTTTGCTTTTTTATTTTTGCCAAAATAATAAAATGCCAAGGGTTTCTCATTTGTGTTGACGTAACTAATTGCCTCGTCTATATGCTTAAACGTCATTACCGGTAAAATT
This sequence comes from uncultured Muribaculaceae bacterium, assembly GCA_964532375.1. Lineage (GTDB taxonomy): Bacteria > Bacteroidota > Bacteroidia > Bacteroidales > UBA932 > Bact-08. The sequence continues at coordinate 4,222 of CAZHHY010000049.1, read as the reverse complement.
GGCCCAAAATCTCTTATTGTTAGTATTCAATCAAGTATAGCCTAAAGTAAAAAAGTGGCCAAGCTGTACTCAATGTATTAGCCCGCCACGATAAATCTGAAGTAATTTTATCTCTCTTTGCTACACGGTTTTGTCGCTATAAAATTATAATCTTTAGTCTATTATATGTAATATATTAGCTTTTTACTCTTACTATGAAGTCAATCACTTTTAAACAGTAACTAAAACCTGGGCACTCTATCTCTCAAAACCTTTGGTAGTCGCAGGAAGTATTAGTTGCATGTAGTTTTATTTTTTAAACATAAAGTAGACTGCAAGAATTAAGAAGCCAAAGCCAATTAGGTGGTTCAGCCGTAGGGCTTGGTTTTTAAAAATAAAGATGGTAAATAGAGAAAATACTGTAATTGAAATTACCTCTTGAATAACCTTTAGTTGCCATAGGTTAAAGGGGCCTCCGTTTTCGATAAAGCCAATTCTGTTGGCAGGAACTTGGGCAGAATATTCAAAGAGTGCAATGCCCCAGCTAATAATGATAATAGCAGGCAAGCCTAATTTGCTGAACCAGCCTAACTCTTTAAACTTTAGATGCCCATACCAGGCAAAGGTCATAAAAATGTTAGATAGAACTAACAATAATATTGTATAAAACCCTTTCATCTCTTATCTAAGTTTTTTCAATTAATTGTGCAAAGTTACTCAATATCTAATTGGTACTTATGCAGTAATCCTTGTAGCTGCTGTATGCCAAATTTTGCTTTTTTCAATCCAAATAGATAAATATCCTATATCCTTTTTAAGATAATTTTTAAAAGCCGTAAATCTATGCATCTATAGAAGAATTTAAAACTGCGTTAAAAAGTTTTCTAGCTCTTCTTTGCTATAAACGCCTCTATTTAGAGAAGATCTCCCTCCTTCTATTCTCCACTTAACCATTGGCACACTAACCAACTTGTTGTCAATTACTAATCCTATCCATTTCCCAGCAGCCTGTTCTGTCCCATCTGCCCATAAATCTTCGTACTCTTTATCTATTTGGATTGAAATTGCAAAATGGTTTTCGGGTTGTTGTTCTTTGAAATCGTCTGTTGCATATATCGCTACATTAGAGAAATGCTTTTTAATTACAATTGGCTTAGGGTTTATAAAATAGAACTCGTCTGTTTTGTCTAGTTGCCTTTTAAAGCCATCTTGGGTACTTACAACGTGGTACCAACCTGTAACCAGGGTAGAATCTGCTAAGTTTTGCTCAAGCGCTTGCTCTAGGTCTGCCTCAGCTAACTTTTCTTTTTTTGGTCCATCGCAGCTTATAGCAACTATTAATAGGCATAGTACAGTCAAGGAAAATAATAAATTTTTCATTGCTTAAATTTTTAAAGGTAGATTATATTATTTTTAGGAATGTTTGAATCTCTTCTTTCGTGTTAAAGAAATTAGGGCTAACTCTAATATTGGTGTTCTGTAAAGTTAGCAAAACTTTATTGTTTGTCAGTTTTTCGTAAAGAGCCTTCGTGGTTTCAAATGAGCCAGTGTTAAAGTGAACGATTGCTGTTCTCTCTTCTCTTGTCCTAGTAGGGGTTACAATTGTGAAGCCCTTTTGGTGCAGCCCTTCAAGAACAAGATCTGTATTCCCCAGAGCTTTTTCATAAATGTTTTTGATACCAATTTCAAGGAGTAGTTCTAGCCCGGCACTCCAAGAATCAAAGAATGGGTAAGAAATAGTGCCTGTTTCATACTTTCTGGAATCTTCAAAAAAGAGAGGTTGGCCATAGAGATTATCGGCAGCATACATTCCTGGAAGTACCCTATCAATTATTTTAGAGGCTTTCTTGTTAACATATAAGAAACCAGTTCCTTGCATTCCTAGTAACCATTTGAAACCACAGCCTGCCATTACATCAATTCCATCTTCTTCTACATTAATTGGAATCATCCCAGCAGCTTGTGCTACGTCTACAACAAATAGAGACCCTTTTGAGTGAGCCAATTTGCTAATGGCAGCTAAGTTGGGCCTGAACCCGCTATTGAATCTCACAGCAGCAATAGCCACTACTTTGGTGTTGGAATCAATCAGCTTTTCAAATTCATGGACATCTATACTGTTATCTTCATTCAGCTTTACTAATCTAACTTCTACACCCTTCTTTTCTAGATGTAGCCAAGGGAACCTATTATTCCAATGTTCAAGTTCTGGAACTACAACATTGTCTCCTTCTTTTAGGTTTAAGCCTTGCGCCACAATGCCAATACCAACGCCAGTACTAGTTACCAAAGCATACTCTTGGGGAGAACCTCCCAAAAGCTTAGATAGTAAAACACGAGTGCTATCGCGGTCGAAACCCTTTTTACCTACTGGGTTCAATTCTGTTTTTAGATGAGACTGCAGCCTATCGTTTACCAATGTATTCAATGGAGATTGCGAAGCGCTGTTAAGATAAATGGCCTCTTTTGTAACTGGGAAAAGAGATCTTAATTGTTCTATATTCATTTTGGTTAAGAAATTTAAAAGAAAGTGACAAAGCTGTACACAATGTAAAGCCTGCCACAATCTCTCTTTATTTAAGTTTATCTATCTTTTATTCATGGCTTTGCCCATATAAAGATAAAAACTATTTACTTAACAAGGGCAATTTATTTCTTTATCTACTTTAACTCGGCCGCTTCTAATATATTCGGCTAGCAATTCAACAGAGGTGAGCGCATTAAAGTCAAATTTGGTTCTCAAGTAATTGGGAGCTTCGCAACGAAAAGCTCTGTCTCCGTGGCCACATTCGGTAAGTATTAGGTCTTTCGCATCTAAGTGCTTAACCTCTTTCACCATTCTATATGCTATAATTTTGGCCTCTTTTTGATTATCAGAGAAAAAAGCATAGTTAGTTCGTCCCTAATTTGGTCATTATTAATGTTTATGTCCCGCTTCATTTACTAATGGGGCATGAATAGCTTCAATAGTGTGGGTATAGTCTACATATGCTTGTACATATGCACGTCCATTTTCTACCGATTCGTTTTTAACTTTTTCTAAACTTTCTACCTTTAAATACTTTTCTTTAAGAACTTTTGCAATATGATTATTCAACTTTTTAAGAAATCCATCAAGATCATGTTCTTCTAACGATTGGTCGCTTAGTTTAATAATTTGCTTAGTTGTTCCAGCGGGTTTTAATCCTGTATAGGGAGCTCCCTCGGTTTCTCTATGTAATCTAACAAGAGTTTCAAAAAAGTGTTTTTCTACAATTGCATAAATTTCTTTATCGCCATTTTTTAGGCTAAAGGTCTTATTGAATAAAGAGGTTATCTCCTGCTCTTGCTCGGGGGTAATCCATTTTAAAACCAAATTTACATTGTTTGTTTCTAATGCCTTCACAGCATCTTTTATAACAGGGCCGTCATAAGAGTCGCAATGGGCCTGGGCTGTAATTGATGTGAATACCATTAGTAAAGATGTTGCTGCAAATAGGATAATTTTTCTAGCTCCCTGTTTCATTTTGTTTGTTCTCATGATAAATTCATTTAAGTGATTATTAATACTCATTGTTGGGACAAAAGTACAATCAGAAACAAGTGCGCGCGACCTACCTCGTAAAGTAGGACTCATTATATACTGTTTTTCTTAAATTCACTAGGAGTAAGCCCGGTCATTTTCTTAAAAACTCTATTAAATGCCGATTTAGTATTAAACCCACTTTCGAATGCAATGCCAAGTAAAGATAAATAATCGAATTTAGAATTAGCCATCTTGGCCTTGACCTCCTCTACCCTATATTGATTAATAAAATCGAAGAAGTTTTGGCCCAATTTTTCATTGATAACTCGTGACAGGTGGTGGGATGGTATCTCAAGCATAACTGCAAGTTGGGGAAGCGAAAGATTGGCATCTAAATAAGGTTTTTCTGTTTTCATAAGATGCTCTAGTTTATTTAGATATAGCTCTGCATCGGCTTCATCTAAGAAAACAGATGCGTATTTAGCTTTTGGCTCGGTTACATATACAATTTCTTCGTTAGGGTGTTGAATGAAAATCTCTTTCTGCTTAAGGCCGAAGTATCCAATTAAAATTACAAATACAGATAGGCACAGGAAGAGGCCATCTGTACAAAATGCCCACGAAAACAGGTGAAAAACATGATGAATTGCTGCAAAGCCTATTAAAATTGTCCAAATAACTCCAAAAGAATAAACTAGCTTTCTTAGCCAGTCAAGATTTAAATTTTCAGTGGTAGAA
>CAZHHY010000048.1:0-12209 GCA_964532375.1 uncultured Muribaculaceae bacterium | reverse complement strand
CAGCAGCTTATATCAATAACAAGAAGAGTTTTTATTTCTCTGCAAGGTAGAATAGATAGTGAGCTCTCTAGGACAGAGAGAATAAAAGATAAAATAGCAGCTATAATAGCAGCTCGCTACAGGGAAGAAGAGCATAGAGCAGATTTAAACGAAAAACGAGTTCTAGCTGCAAGCCCACTTTTAATTTTAGAGAAAGGTTTTTCCATTATTTACAAAGAGGGAAAGAGAATCTCTTCTGCTGCAAATCTTAAAGTAGGCCAAGATATCTCGCTATTGTTGAGAGACGGTAAAATAATTTGCAATATAAAATCGGTTCAAGATGAATAAAGAAAAGGCATTGACATACAAAGAGGCTCTTTTGCAATTAGAAGAGCTAGTTAAGAAAATTGAAAACCCAGAAACTCAGTTAGAAGATATAACTGGCGAGGTAAAGAAAGCTCTGGAGTTAATTAAATATTGTAGAGAAGCTATAAAGGGGTATAAAGAGGAAGCAGCCAAACTTATGGAGTAAGCAATTATGAAAGAGCTAAAACTATGGCAAAACGATCCTTGGCTAGAGCCTTGGAAAAAACAGATATGGAATAGATATTCTCAAGCTACCATAAAGAGGTTAGAAATCTCTGGATATGGAAAAACTCTATCTGAATCTATTAATGCACATCTTTTTTATGGTCAATTCAAGCAGGGCAAAAGCTCATTTGTTTTTAGAGAGTGGGCACCAAATGCTACTGCTATTTACCTTCTTTGCGATTCTAACAAATGGACTAAAGATGAATCTTATAGCTTTAAGAACATAGGCGATGGCAATTGGGAGTTAGTTCTTGAAAATTCGCAACTTACTCATGGTTCGCTCTATAAATGGCTTATTTGTTGGAACTCAGGGCAAGGAGAGAGAATTCCTGCCTATGCTAAAAGAGTAGTTCAAGACCCTATTACAAAATTATTTGCAGCTCAAATATGGGAGCCAACACCCTATAAATGGAAACACTCGGCACCCGAAAAAGTAAAAAACCCTCTTATATACGAGGCGCATATAGGTATGAGTTCAGAGGAGCCAAAAGTTGCTTCTTTTGAACACTTTAGAAAAAATGTTTTGCCAATAATTGCAGATTTAGGCTACAATACAATTCAACTCATGGCAATTCAAGAGCACCCCTACTATGGCTCTTTTGGCTACCAAGTATCTAGCTTTTTTGCTGTTAGCTCGCGGTTTGGCACTCCAGAGGAGTTGAAGAGGCTAATAGACGATGCACACTCAAAAAACATTGCAATTGTTTTAGATATAGTGCATTCACACTCTGTCTCAAATGTGTTAGAGGGGCTCTCTAAGTTCGATGGAACCGAAGATCTTTACTTTCATTCTGGAGAGAGGGGTAACCACCCAGCATGGCAGTCTAGGTGCTTCAATTACGGTAAAGACCCAGTTCTAATGTTTCTACTGTCTAACTGTAAATATTGGCTAGAAGAGTTTAAATTCGATGGATTTAGGTTTGATGGGATTACAAGTATGATCTATTTAGATCATGGGCTTGAAAAAGATTTTACTGGGTATGAGTGTTATTTCGACGGCAATCAAGATTTAGATGCTTTAATATACTTAACCTTGGCAAACCAACTTGTAAAAGAGATAAACCCTAACGCTATTACAATTGCCGAGGATGTAAGCGGCATGCCTGGTTTGGCAGCCCCAATTTCAAATGGCGGCGTTGGATTCGATTTTCGTATGAGTATGGGAGTGGCAGATTTATGGATTAAGTGGATAAAAGAATTAAGAGACGAAGATTGGAACGTTGGCCAGCTTTTTTATGAGCTTACACGCAAGCGAGAAGATGAGAAAACAATTAGCTATGCCGAGTGTCACGACCAAGCAATGGTAGGCGATAAGACTATACTTTTCCGTTTAATAGATAGCCAAATGTATACCTCTATGAGTAAAGATATCTCTTCTTTAGTTGTAGATAGAGGCATTGCTCTTCATAAGATTATTAGGCTCATTACAATTGCAACTGCTGGAGATGGATACCTCAACTTTATGGGGAATGAATTTGGCCACCCAGAGTGGATGGACTTCCCTAGAGAAGGAAACGATTGGTCTTATCATTATGCCCGCCGGCAATGGTCTTTAGCCTTTAATAAAAAGCTAAAATACTCATATCTATTTCATTTTGACAAAGCTATGGTTGCAATGGTAAAGGCATTAGATATGTTTGCACATAAATGCGAAGTTCTATACCAGCATAACGAGAGGCAGCTTCTAGTTTTTAAACGTAGCGATTACCTCTTTGCCTTCAACTTTAGCCCCATATTTTCTTATCCAGATCTCTCTTTTTACGCTCCAGATGGCAGCTATAAAGTTGTTTTAGATTCAGACGATATCTCTTTTGGCGGATTTGGTAGAAATGATTCGACATTGGTGCATACTACGCAATATATAGATGGTGCCCAAAGGCTCTCTCTGTACCTACCATCGCGTTGTGCACTAGTTCTCAAAAAAGATATTTAGTAATATATTTTGGGTTTATTTTAGTAACTTGCAAAACAAATATTGATAGAATGGCATACCTTGAATTTAATAAAAAAGAGTTGGTAAATCTTGAGTACTCTCTAAAAAGAGAGTACCTTGCTACTAACCATGCGGGCGGTTACCTTAATACCACTATATCGGGGTGCAACACAAGAAAGTATCACGGGTTATTGGTGCTGCCCATAGAAAAGTTTAACAACGATAAGCATGTATTGCTTTCAACTCTAGACGAAACCCTTATCCAACATGGAAAGAGTTTTAATTTGGGAATTCACTGCTATGGAGAGGTATATGAGCCAAGGGGCCATAAGTATATTACCAACCTAGAGATAGACAAAGTTGTTGCAGTTACCTATGCTGTAGGCGGAATGGTCTTAAGAAAAGTAATGCTACTTTGTAATAGAAAAGACCAACTATTTATCTCATATACGCTTTTGGAGTCTCACTCTCCAACAACTCTTAGGTTGAAGCCCTTTTTAGCTTTTAGGCATATTCATGCATTATCTAAAGCTAATTTCGAAGCTAATACTAAATTTCAAAACATAGCAAACGGAAAAAGTTTTTGCATGTACGAAGGCTTTCCTACTTTACACTTACAATTAGAAAAAGAGAATATATTTATCTCTAATCCAGATTGGTACTATAATATTGAATATAAAGAAGAGGGGCGCAGAGTATTCGATTCAAAAGAAGATTTATTTGTTCCTGGTTCTTTTGAAGTCTCTATAGAAGAGGGAGAGACAGTTATTTTCTCGGCCTCGGTTCAAGAAGAAGAGCCAGCTAGATTTAAAGAGAGATTTGAAAAGAGCCTTAATACTAAAAAACACAAAGATAGTTTTCTAAACTGCCTTAAAATCTCGGCAGATCAATTTATTGTTACAAGAGCAGGTGCTACCTCTCTATACCCTGGCTACCCTTGGTTAGAGGATAATTTTAGAGATAGCTTGCTACACCTTCCTGGGCTCACCCTTTTTGCTAATGAAGATGCTAAAAGTTTTAAAGATGTTCTAGAGACTGTACTAAAAACAAGAGAGAGAGAGTTTATACAAACAAATATTCAAGTAGATGTTCCTTTGTGGTTCTTTTGGACTCTACAACAGTATGCTGCCTATACAGGCAAGCCAAAGGCTATTTGGAAAGAATATAGCACTCTTTTAAAAAACATATTGTACTCTTACAGAAATGGCTCTAGGCATAATATTATAATGCACGAAAATGGTTTGCTCTGGGCAGAACAAGATGGAGTTGCGCTAACTTGGATGGATGCATATGCCCATGGGCTGCCAATAACCGAGAGGGCAGGCTATCAAATAGAGGTAAACTCACTGTGGTACAATGCTATATCTTATGCAATAGAGTTGGCTCAAAAAGCTGGAGAGCACGAATTTGTAGAGGATTGGGTAGATATTCAAGAAAAAATAGAAAAAAACTTTATTAGAGCATTCTCAATAGAGGGAAGAGATTATTTGGCAGATTATATTGGCCCAGAAGGTCAAAATAAATATTCTAGGCCAAACCAATTGTTTACCTGTGCATTCGACTACTCTCCACTAACTTTAGAAGAGAAAGCAATGGTTCTTAAAAATGTGAAGAAAGAACTTCTTACTGCTAGAGGGATAAGAACGCTCTCGCCTAAAAACTCTCATTATAAAGGTGAGTACGATGGAGATCAAATTAGCAGAGATAATGCATATCATCAAGGAACAGCAAGGGTATGGCTTCTCTCTTTCTATGTAGAGGGTATGTTTAAGCTTTACGGCAAAGCCTTTCTCAATAAAGCAACCGAACTTATAGAAGCGTTTGAAGAAGATATTTTAACTCATTGTATTGGATCTGTATCGGAAGTATACGATGGAGACCCTCCACACCAACCACATGGAGCTACCTCCTATTCGGGCTCGGTAGCAGCGCTACTAACAATAATCAAGCAGATTGAAAAATATAACAAAATGGAATTATGAAGGTACTAATGTTTGGATGGGAATTTCCTCCACATATTTCCGGGGGTCTAGGCACAGCATGCCAGGGCCTCACTACAGGGTTAGCATATTGCGACACCGAAGTTCTATTTGTTATGCCCTCGGCCTCTGGAGATGAAGACCAGAGCCACGTAAATATTCTAGATGCCAGCAACATTGAGGTATCTGAATCTTCTAAAAATGTTGAGGATTTTTTAGAGAAAGTTCAATTTATAAGAATTGGCTCTAATCTTGTCCCATATTTAGGCCCCGAGGCTTTTACCGAAATGGTTACAGATATGAAACAGGGGCAAATCGAAGATTTTAAGTTGAGCTTTGGGCAGAAATATAAATTCTCTGGCAAGTATGGAAAAAACCTTATGGAAGAGGTTGTTAGATATGCTCTTGTGGCTGGAGAAATTGCACTTCGTGAATCATTTGATATAATTCATGCACACGATTGGCTTACATACATGGCGGGAATAGCTGCTAAGCGCATTAGTGGAAAACCACTGGTAGTTCATATGCATGCTACCGAGTTTGACCGCAGCGGAACCAATATTAATACCGAGGTATTCAATATTGAAAAAATGGGTATGAGAGAGGCCGATAAAGTAATTGCAGTTAGCAATCTTACCCGCAACATTATAATAAATAACTACGGAATACACCCATCAAAAGTTGTTACAGTACACAATGCAGTAGACTTTCAAGGCTTCAATAATCTAGAAATAGAGAGAGGAGTTCCAGAGAAGATTGTTACGTTTTTAGGTAGAATTACATACCAAAAAGGTCCTGAATACTTTATTGAAGCAGCATACAAAGTTTTGAAAAAGTACCCCAATGTTAGATTTGTTATGGCAGGAAGTGGAGATTTGCTAAACAGATCTATTAAGCGAGTAGCAAAGTTGGGTATCTCTCATAAATTCCACTTTACAGGGTTTCTTAGAGGAAAAGAAGTTCAGGAGATGTTTGCCTATTCCGATGTATATGTGATGCCCTCTGTATCTGAACCCTTTGGGATATCTCCACTAGAGGCAATGAGAGCAAATGTACCCACAATTATATCTAAGCAAAGCGGTGTTGCCGAGGTTTTAAGTCATGCTATTAAAGTAGATTTCTGGGATATAGATGCTATGGCAGATGCCATGTATGGGCTTCTTAAATACCCAGCACTCTCTGCAATGGTAATAAAACATGGTTTAGCAGAGGTAAATGCACTTAAGTGGGATGGTGCAGCTTTGCAAGTTAAAGAGGTATATAGCTCATTATTATAAATGAAATTCTAGGTCTTATGGAAAAATCAATATGTTTTTATTTTCAAGTACACCAGCCCGATAGGCTCAGGTTATACCGTTTCTTTGATATAGGAAGAGAGAGTTATTACTTCGACGATTTTGCAAATAAAACAATTCTTAGGCGAGTAGCAGACCGCTGCTATCTTCCGGCAAATAAGTTAATGCTAGAGATGCTAGAGAAATATAAGGGCGCTTTTAAAGTGACCTACTCTATATCTGGCTCTGTAATAGAGCAGTTTCAAAAATACACCCCAGAAGTGATTGAAAGTTTTAGAGCCCTTGCTGCAACAGGTTGTGTAGAATTTTTGGCCGAAACCTACTCTCACTCTCTCTCTAGCTTAATTTCAGAGACAGAGTTTAAAGAGCAGGTAACTCTTCACTCTTCTATGATAGAGAAGAACTTTGGAGTTAAGCCTACTGTGTTTAGAAATACAGAGTTGATATACTCAGATTCCATTGGCGCAATGGTGGCCGATATGGGTTATACAGCAATGCTCACAGAGGGGGCAAAGCACATACTCGGCTGGAAAAGCCCCAATTACTTATACACCAACGCCATAAAGCCACAATTGAAACTACTTTTGAAAAACTTTACTTTAAGTGACGATATAGCTTTTCGTTTCTCTAATAGAAGTTGGGAAAACTGGCCTTTAACCTCAGAAAAATTTGCATCCTGGATTTCTGAATCGCTCTCCCAAGACGAGATAGTAAATTTGTTTATGGATTATGAAACTTTTGGAGAGCACCAAAACGCATCTACAGGCATATTCGATTTTTTACGTAATATACCACAGACTATACTTTCATCTACAAAATTTGTCTTTGACACACCTTCTGGAATCTGTAAAAGACACCAACCAGTGGCACCTTTACATGTTCCATTTCCAATCTCTTGGGCAGACGAAGAGAGAGACACAAGTGCATGGCTTGGAAACGAACTCCAAGATGAAGCCTACAACAAACTATACGCACTCGAACAGTCTGTTAGAAAGAGTAACAATCCAGAGATAACAGATAATTTTAGGAAATTGCAAGAGAGCGACCACTTTTATTATATGTGTACAAAATTCTTTTCAGACGGTGCTGTACATAAATACTTCAACCCATATGATACCCCATACGAGGCATTTATCAACTATATGAATGTTATAAGTGACTTTATGCTACGAATAGAAAAACTTCTCCCAAACCAAATGGAGTTAAGTGGAACAATTATTGCACACAATGAACTCCCTATTGTTAAAAAACAAGAGCCAAAAAAGGCAAAAAAAGAGAGTGGCACCAAACAAACTGCTAAAGTAAACACCAAGAAAAAGAGTAAATAGAGATTATATAGAATGACAAATGAGAATTTAATTACCCCCGACTACCTTTTTGAGGTAAGCTGGGAGGTATGTAATAAAATAGGTGGAATTCACACCGTTATTGCAACCAAAGCACTTAATTTATCTAAAGAGTTACCAGATAGACATATATTAATAGGACCCGATGTCTGGAGAGAAACAGACACAAATCCCGAGTTTATAGAAGAGCCTAATCTTTTAAGGGCTTGGAGAGTTAAAGCACATGAAGAGGAATTAAGAATAAGAGTTGGACGGTGGAATGTTGCCGGTACACCTATTGTAATATTGGTAGATTTTAGCTCATATATACCCCGCAAAGATGAGATTTTCTCTAAATTTTGGGAAGCATATAAGCTAGATTCTCTATCGGGTAAATGGGATTACATAGAGAGTGCACTTTTCGGATATGCTACAGGAAAGGTAATTGAAAGCTTTGTTAAATTTAACACTGCACCTCATATGAAAGTAGCAGCACAATTTCATGAGTGGATGACTGGTGCAGGTATCTTATATCTAAAAACCACCCCACTTCCTGTTGCTACTATTTTTACAACTCACGCAACTGTCATTGGCAGGTCGCTTGCTGGGAATGGATTTCCGCTTTACGATAACATGCAGCAATACAATGCTCAGGAGAAATCTCTTGAATTTAATATTCAAGCTAAACATTCTCTTGAAAAATGCGCTGCAGAGCAGGCCGATGTTTTTACCACTGTCTCTGGAATTACTGCAATTGAGTGCGAGCAATTTATAGGGAGGAAGCCCGATTTTGTTACACCCAATGGCTTTGAAAACAGCTTTACGCCTAAAAAAGAACTTATTAAAGAATCTCATAATATTGCATATATTAAGATGAGAGAGGTTGCGCAACTTATGACTGGCTTTGAGGTGAGTGAAAATGCGGCAATGATTGCTATAAGTGGGCGCTATGAATACAAAAATAAGGGCATAGATATATTCTTAGATACCCTAGCACAACTTAACAATTTACCAAAACTAAGTAAAGAGATAATAGCTTGGATATTTGTACCTGCAGGCCATAATGGCCCAGATAAAGAGCTTTTAAACAAAAAGACAAACGGAGGAGATTATAAAACCGGGGTATCTCACTTATTAAACGACCCAGAGTGGGATCCCGTTATAAAAAAAATTAAAGAACTCCACTTATTTAATAAAGAGAGTGATAAAGTAAAAGTGTTATTTATTCCTTCTTATCTGAATGGAAATGATGGGATTTTTGACATGACATATTACCAGTTACTTTGTGGGTTAGATCTTACAATTTTCCCATCTTATTACGAACCATGGGGCTATACTCCACTAGAGAGCTTGGCTTTTGGTGTACCAACTATCACCACCACACTCACCGGCTTTGGTTTATGGGTAAAGGAACACACTAAAGGAGACAACCCAGCCATTGCTATTTTAAAAAGAGACGATTCAAATTATTCCGAAGTAGTTTCGGGAGCTGCTTCTAAAACAGCAGAGGTAATTTCACTCTCCCAAAATGAAATGGAAAAGTTACGTGACCATGCCAGGGAGTTGGCAAAAATCGCATTATGGGACAATCAAATAGATTATTATAAGAGAGCATATTCAATGGCAATAAATAAGATAGTAGACTCTAAAGGGGCTTTCCCTATAGATATGGAAGAGAAAGACCATCTAATTCATAAAAAAGATATAGCTATCCGTCCTAGTTGGAGCAAAATAATTGTTACTAAAAAATTACCCAAGAGTTTGGCAAACTTAGAGATTATCTCTAGGAATCTTTGGTGGTGTTGGAATCAAGATGCTATAGATCTATTCAAGATGGTAGATAAGCAACTTTGGAAAGAGAGTGATGGCAACCCAATTCATCTACTAGATATGCTATCTCTTAAAAGGTACCAAGAACTAGAAAATGACTCTAAGTTTTTAAGGAAGTTAGATTCGGTTTATCGCCAGTTTATAGATTATATAGAGGCTAAAAAAGATGAAAAAGGGGCAAAAATAGCCTATTTTAGTATGGAATATGGGCTAGATAAATCGCTTAAGATTTACTCGGGTGGGCTTGGCGTTCTTGCGGGCGATTACCTAAAAGAGGCCAGCGATATGATGGTCCCTCTAACTGCTGTTGGGTTGCTATATAAATATGGCTACTTTACCCAAGTTTTAAGCGCTTCTGGAGACCAAGTCTCTCAATACGAGCCACAAGACTTTAGACAGCTACCTGTTATACCTATTAGAGACAAAGATGGGCAGTGGGTAACTGTTAGCATTGCTCTACCAGGAAGAAACATGGTTGCTCGCCTTTGGAGAACAGAGGTAGGCCGAACAGAGCTTATATTGCTAGATACAGATTATGAAGAGAACCTTTTAGAAGATAGGTCTGTAACCCACCACCTTTATGGAGGAGACTGGGAGAACAGGCTCAAGCAAGAGATTCTTTTAGGAATAGGAGGGGTAAGAGCTTTAAGGGCACTTAACAAACAGGCCGATGTATATCACCTAAACGAAGGGCATGCTGCTTTTATTGGGCTTGAGAGACTCAAAGAGTATACTACAGAAAAAAATCTTTCGTTTGCACAAGCTGTAGAGGTTGTAAGATCTTCTTCTCTTTATACAACCCACACTCCTGTACCAGCTGGCCACGACTCATTTTCAGAAGATTTAATAAGAGAATATCTATCTCACTACCCAGATAAATTGAAAATTAACTGGGAGGTTCTAATGTCGTTGGGTAAAATAGATCCGCTTAATAGAGACGAAAAATTTTCTATGAGCAACCTTGCTGCCAATCTTTCTCAAGAGATTAATGGTGTAAGTTGGCTTCATGGCCAAGTAAGCAAAGAGATACTCTCGCCCCTATGGCCTGGTTACCTGCCATGTGAACTGCATGTTAGCTATGTTACCAACGGAGTTCACTACCCAACTTGGACGGCACCAGAGTGGAAAGAGATTCACTCAGATGTATTTGGAGACGATTTCCAAAGCCACCATTACGATAAAGAGTGCTTTAAAGGTATCTTTGAAGTAGAAGATAGCGCTATCTGGTATGTTAGAAATAAGCTAAGAACTAGACTTATAAAGTCAATAAAAGCATCTCTCTCTTCGCCTATCACTACTGCTCACTATACGCCTCAGCAGGTAGTTCAAATAAAAGAGACCCTTAGAGACGATATCTTAACTATTGGTTTTGCTAGAAGGTTTGCAACATACAAAAGAGCCCATCTACTATTTTCAGATTTAGACCGCCTAGACAAAATAGTAAATAATCCAGAACGTCCAATTCAATTCTTTTTTGCAGGAAAAGCCCACCCGGCAGATAAAGCAGGCCAAGACATGATACGTCGCATAGTTGAAATATCGCTTCTACCCCAGTTTATAGGCAGAATCCTATTTATTCCAGGATATGATATGACAATTGCTAAACATATGGTTCAAGGAGCCGATGTTTGGATGAATACTCCTACAAGGCCATTGGAAGCATCTGGTACTAGTGGAGAGAAAGCTGCCATGAACGGCGTTATGCACTTTTCTGTGTTAGATGGATGGTGGGTAGAGGGTTATCGCGAAGGGGCAGGCTGGGCATTACCACAGGAGAAAACGTATCAAAATCAAGATTATCAAGATCAAATGGATGCTGCTACAATTTACAACATACTCGAAAACGAGATATCTCCTCTGTTTTATGAGAAAGCATCTAGTAAAAGTGCATATCCTTTGGGCTGGATAGAGACTATAAAAAACACCATAGCTTATGTAGCTTCTGAATACACCACTAATAGGATGATGACAGACTACATAGAGAAGTTCTATAATAAGCTAAGCCAGCGTCATGCTCTAGTTATTAAAGACGATTTTCAATTTGCAAGAGAGATGGCTCAGTGGAAAAAACGAGTAAGAAAAGAGTGGCCTTTTATAGAGGTCGTAGAGTATAAAAAGCCCGATTATTCCAAAACAGATATAATTTTAGGAGATAAATATTATGCCGAGGTGTCACTCTCTATAGGCGATCTAAAGCCAGAAGATATTGGAGTAGAAATGATAATAGCCGAAAATGGAACTGATACTGTTAAAACTATTAGAGAGGTATATGAGTTCCAATTTCAAAAATTTGAAAAAGGGGTTGCTAGCTATAGTTGCACAATAATGGCAGAGAGTGCAGGCGCCTTTAATATAGCAGGCAGAATTTATGCTAAAAACCCTAGTTTGGCCCATAGACAAGATTTTGATTTAGTAAAATGGTTGTAGCAGCAACAGGTTTTTTCGATGGTGTGCATAGAGGGCATCGCGCTGTTCTAGACACAGTTTGTGCTCTTGCCAAAAAGCAAGAGCAAGAATCGGCCGTGGTTACATTTTGGCCACACCCAAGAGCGGTGCTGCAGCAAGATGCAGCAAAGTTTAGACTCCTTACCACACTTGAAGAGAAGACAAATCTACTTCACGCTTTAGGTATAGATAAGGTTCATGTACTCCCTTTCGACAAAGAATTTGCTAAGCAAACTACTGCAGAATTTTTCGGCAAATATCTTAGAGATAAATTCAATATAACAACATTAGTTGCCGGATACGACCATAGAGTTGGAAGCGATGTAAACCAAACTCAGCAAGAGATGTTCTCAATTGCCTTAGAAAATGGTATTACTCCTATACGAGTGTCTGAATTTGAAAACACTCAAGACCATGTTATTATTAGTTCTACCAAGATAAGAGAGGCTCTATGCAGTGGAGATATTGAATTTGCTAAGAACATGCTGGGCTACAATTATGGACTTAAAGGTGTTGTTGTAGAGGGTAAGAAAATTGGTAGATCTATGGGCTTCCCAACTGCAAATATTGAATTATATGAGCCTCTAAAGCTATTGCCAGCCAATGGTGTCTACGCTGTGTGGGTAGGAGTTGGCAGTTCACTATATAAAGGCGTTGCAAATATTGGAATTAGGCCAACTGTTTCTCAAACTACAGAAAAGAGCATAGAGGTACATATTCTAGATTTTAGTGAAGATATATATGGCCTATCGTTAAAACTAGAGTTTGCATTTCGCTTAAGAGACGAGCAAAAATTTGGTTCATTAGAGCTTTTAGAAGATCAGATTAAAAA
>CAZHHY010000047.1:0-12238 GCA_964532375.1 uncultured Muribaculaceae bacterium | reverse complement strand
TTACTTACCCAGAACTTATTAAGGACATTCCGGGAGTTTACGCCACAAGCGAGACGGGAAGCTATGGCGATGCCAAGATTAACATTCGTGGTTTTAAACAAGAGAACATCTCCGTACTGTTAAATGGCATCCCAATATCTGGCCTTGTAACAGGCAACATGTTCTGGAACAACTGGCTTGGCCTAAGCGATGCCACCCACTCTATTCAAGTACAAAAAGGAATTGGTGCATCTATGTTATCAGATAATTCGGTTGGTGGCACAATTAATATAATAACCAAGGGTGCCGAGGCTCTTTCGGGCGCAAATGTGGGCTTCTATGCTACCAACTACGGTCAATTCAAAACTAGCGCCACTATAAGCAGTGGGCAAAACAAGAAGGGATGGGCACTCTCTGCAATGGGCTCCTACGCTTGGGGCAGTGGCTACCCAGATGCATCCAATGTTAACTCGTGGGCATACTTGGTAAATGTTAGCAAAGTTATAAATAAGCATCACTCTTTACTTCTTACAGCTATGGGTTCGCCCGAGAGGCATCAGCAAAGATCTGCAAGGTTAACTGCTACCGAGGTAGAGCAATATGGTCTTAAGTACAATAAAAATTGGGGTTATCAAAACGGTAAGGCAAGGAATCTAAGTGAAAATTTCTACCACAAACCATATATAACTCTGCATCATTTCTTAAAAATAAACGAAAGAACAGATCTCTCAACTGCACTCTACTTATCTGTAGGTCACGGTGGAGGCAACTGGAGTGAATCTAAAGGCCCATTTATAATAAGCTATAGAAAAAATGGACTTATAGACTGGGACACAATTGAACAAGAGAATAGGCAAATAGCAGCTGGTTCGGCCACAAATATTATTGCAGATTACTTGGCAGGGCACACCCAAACAGGGCTCAAAAGCAATCTAAGTTACAAGGCAGGAAATAATTGGATTCTTCAAGGTGGCATCCATTACCAATATTACACAACCTGGGAAAAAGAGCAAATTACCGATCTACTTGGAGGAAACTACTGGTACGAAGATTATGCAAACAAGTCTCTTGCAGGGCTTGCAGGTAGAGATCCAATAAAGCTAAAAGGCGATTTCATAAGAACCAATAACGGAAAAATTATAAACCATTTAACCTTATACACATCTGCACAATACAAAACTCAAGAGTGGGATATTACTCTTGGTGCTAGTGCAATGAGAACCTCCAACCAAAGATGGGATAGGTATAATTACACTCAACACCCTTATAGCAAAGTTGCTACTGGCGCAGGCTATAGTTTTAAGGCAGGGGCAAATCGTAAATTGAGCACAGCAACTTCTTTCTATGCCAACATGGCTATTTACAGCCGAGTACCCTATAACGATCTCTTTTTCTCTTCGGGCAACAATAATATTACAGATAACGTAAAAAATGAGAGTAACATACTTGCCGAGGTTGGCTTTAAACATCTTTTTCAGAAGGGATCCATTGAGATAACTGGTTATTACGCATGGTGGAAAAATAAAAGCATAATGTCTAACCCATATAAACAGCTAGACGAAACTAACTTAAGGTATCTTATACGGGGGTTAGATGCTTTACATCAAGGGATAGAGATTACTGGAAACTACAACCCAACTCACTACCTATCACTAACTGCATTTGCCTCTTTTGGAGATTGGAAATGGAAAAACAACGTCTCTGCAAACATATACGACCCCTATTCTGGGCTGATTACACAAGTGATAAATGTTTATAGCGACGGCCTACCCGTTGGCGATGCACCTCAAACTCAACTTGCAATTTCGGCCTCGGCAAGCCTAACCAAGCAACTCTCTATAACTGCAGATTGGAACCACAACTCTAGAATGTATGCCGATTTCGATCCTAAAGAGAGACAAGACGCTGCCGACAAACAGCACTCCTACAGACTTCCTAGCTACTCACTTGTAAATTTAGGAATTAGCTGGAATCCAATAATTAGAGGTCTCGTCAATTCAAATAGTTTGCATAAATATCCAAGAAAAGTCAATATAAATATATATGCTCGTCTCAATAACCTTTTCAATGAAAAGTATATAGAGAGAGGAAAAGATGGAGCAGATCATACCCTTTCTTCTTTTAGCGGATTTTGGGGAATTGGTAGAAATGCCTCTGCAGGGGTGAGATTTAAATTCTAAATGAGCTTAGGTAGACTAAGTTATTTTAAAGAACTTAGATAGTCTAGAATTTATATTGATTAAACAGGAGCAATCGTTTTTAGGATGTTAACGGTTGCTCCTATATTTTTTTGCACATAAGCTTCGCACACCTTTGAGCACTGCTCTCTAAATTTAACATCAACAGCTAATTTTTCTAGTATTTGAACCTTGCCTTTGGCAACCGAGAAAGCGCCTCCCAATTCAATAAGGTCTACTGCCTCTTTAAATTTCTGATATTTTGGCCCAAATACTACCGGTAAACCATAAGTTGCAGCCTCTAAAATATTATGAATACCAGCACCAAATCCACCACCCACATAAGCAAAATTGCCATACCTGTAGGCCGCTGAAAGAATCCCAATCGAGTCTATGATAAACACTTGTGCCTTTGTCAATTTTTCTATCTGTGCCCTGGTAAACTCTTGTTTAGCTAGAATTTGATTTTGCTGTATCGAAGATATATTTTGCTGCATAAAAGGCTCGTTGACTGACGCACTAAAATCACTTATTTTTACAACCTTGTAATCTGCGAAAAGAGCTTCAATCTTTTTAATATGCCCCTCGCCCACCTCATGTGGTGCAATTATCAGTTTTGCCATCAATCTAGACTTACCCTGAGTTGCTTCTCCCAATTGCTTCTGTTCATATTGCTTCATAAATGAGAGAAGAAACTCTTCGTCTGGTGCCCAAGTACTTCCTGCCACACAACAAATTTGATTCTTAACTTGCCTATTAACCAATTCACCAGATTGCTCATTACCAATAAATATCTCAAGCGGAGCAATAATTTTGTTGTTGCGAGTAATTTCAATAACGCGATCGAACCTAGTGTCTCCTACTACAGATACATTAGTTATTCCTATAGAATTTAAAAGTAATTGCGATTGGCAATCCTGCACAAAAAAATGAGTGAAGCATTTAAGCATCTTTCGAAAATTACCACCCCACCATTTGAAAAAATATTGATTTTCACGAAATATTGCCGAAACTAAATAAGTTGGAATATTTTGCTCTTTTAGAACAGATAGGTAATTTCTCCAAAACTCATACTTAATAAAGATAGCAACATTTGGCTTTACATATTCGATAAATTTTTTAGCATTCGCCAAAGTATCCATTGGTAAATAGAAGACATTATTGGAAAGACTATAGTTTTTACGTAGCTCGTAGCCACTTGGAGAGAAAAAAGTAACCACAATATTAGAACTAGGCTCGCTCGCTTTAATTTTCTCGATTAATGGGCGTGCCTGTTCAAACTCTCCCACCGAGGCACAATGTATCCAATATCGCTTACCATATGACTCTTCTTGCACGCTCATAATCTGCTCAATAGAGCTAAGCAAACCTCGCCTTCCATTGTAAAACAGCGCTGCTTTGTTAGAGAAAAGACCTGCAATTCTAGCGGCCAAAAGATAAAGCGAAACAGAAGTATGGTATAGTATGGTCAAATCTTTGTAAATTTGTACAAAATTACTCAAATTAATGAAAAAAGCATTCGAACAGATAGGGCAATACCTTCTTCTTATGAAAGTGGTATTTACTCGTCCCGATAAATCTAAGATATTCTGGAAGCAATTTTTTGTAGATACAGAGAAGCTTGTCTTGAACTCTATTCCTATTGTTGCAGTAATTTCTTTGGCCATAGGCGCAGTTATAGTAATCCAAACAGCTACCAATTTAGAAAACCCAATTATTTCTAAAATGTATGTAGGGTATATGGCTCGCGAGAGTTTGGTACTTGAGTTCTGCTCAACTATGATAGCGCTAATTCTTGCTGGTAAAGTAGGCTCCAACATCTCTTCCGAAATAGGTAGTATGCGCATATCGGAACAGATAGATGCAATGGAAATAATGGGAATTAACTCGGCAAACTACCTTATACTCCCCAAAATAGCCTCTGCTACCCTTTTTACTCCACTACTTATGCTCATGAGTTTTTTCCTTGGCCTACTTGGAGGAGCACTTATTATTTCATTTACCGGAATTATTACACTAAACCAATATTCAGAAGGGCTTCAATTTTCTTTCCAATTCTACTATATTATTTACAGTATGATTAAAATGGCAGTGTTTAGCTTTATCATAACCAGCGTTGCTGCCTTCTATGGCTATTACGCTACAGGCGGCTCTTTAGGCGTAGGAAGCTCTAGTACTAAGGCAATAGTAGTTAGCAGTGTATCTATACTTATTGCCAACTTAGCAATTACCCAAATAATGCTCAACTAACCTGTTAAGCAATAAATTCAATTACCCTGTTAAGCAATAATTCAACTAACAATGATTAGAGTAAAAGATCTAAGTAAGCACTTTGGCCAACAGCAGGTTCTGCACAATATTACTATCTCCTATAAACCTGGAGAGTGCTCTTTAATTATTGGGGCAAGTGGTTCTGGCAAAACAGTTCTGCTAAAATCTCTTGTTGGCTTGCACGAAGTTGAATCTGGAGAAATTTGGTATAACGACGTTCAGTTTAACACACTAAGTTTTAAAGCGAAAAAAGAGATTCGTAAAGAGATTGGAATGTTATTCCAAGGCAGTGCTCTTTTCGATTTTGCAACTGTAGAAGAGAATATTAGATTCCCAATGGATTTTTTTACAGATTGGAGCAATAAAGAGAAGCTAACCCGAGTTAACTTTTGTCTGGAAAGAGTAAATTTAAAGAATGTTAACAGACTACTCCCCAGCGAACTAAGTGGAGGTATGCAAAAAAGAGTAGGTATTGCTAGGGCAATAGCATTGAACCCAAAATATCTCTTTTGTGACGAGCCCAACTCGGGCCTAGACCCTCAAACCTCCATCTTAATAGACCAACTTATCTCTGAAATTACCAAAGAATATAATATGACAACAGTCATAAACACTCACGATATGAACTCGGTAATGGAAATTGGAGACCACGTTGGGTTTATCCATAAAGGCCATCTATTGTGGAAAGGCAATAAGGATAACATCTTAAAATCTGGCTGTAAAGAGGTAGACGACTTTGTCTTTGCATCGGGTATGGCCCGCAAGGTAAGAGAGGCAATGCTCTAAAAACTCTCCACAACAAGCTGGGATTTGCCAAAGTTTCCCACATGGCCAACCCTCCAAAACAAGCTATTTTCGCACATTTGTGAATTGCCAGACTTTTTGTAAAATTCTAATTATCAACATTTTGACTTTTGAAATACCCCTTTTTAAGGCCTATTTAAAAAGTTATCTACCTGATTATCAGGCGCCCTAAAAAAGTCTGGAAATTCTTTAATGCTCAATGCTAGCGAATTAAATGGTAGAAAACTTTAATGGGAATGTCTCACTCGTCGCATAGCTATTAATAAATCAGAAGGTTCGCTACTAAAATAGGGCAAAAAAAAGCCACCTAGTTTTAGGTAGCTTCTTTTAAAGTTGTAATTTGATAAAGTGATAATGTGATTACAAAACTGGCTTAACCGATTTGATAATAATATCTTCCATTGGTTTATCTCTGTTGTTGGTAGAGACAGCAGCTATTTTGTCAATGATATCAAATCCCTCTAATGTTTCGCCAAATACTGAATAGGCGCCATCTAATTGAGCACATGTAGAAGCGTCTTCTACAATGTAGAATTGAGAACCCGAAGAGGCTCTCTCTGGATTAGCGGCGTCGCCTTGTCTTGCAGCAGCAATAGCACCTTTTTTATGCTTGAACTCAGGCAAAATCTCGGCAGGGAGAGTGTAGCCCGGGCCACCTGTTCCAAATCTTGCTTCATTTGCAGCATCTTTAGTTAAAGGATCGCCAGTTTGAATCATAAAACCATGAATAACACGGTGAAAACGAATACCATCGTAGAACCCCTCGGATGCTAGTTTAACAAAATTATCTCTGTGAAGAGGAGTCTCTTTGTAAAGTTTTATACGAATGGTTCCAACATTGGTTTCAATGTCAAAAATTGGCTCTGCCGGTAAATCGGCAGGATTAAAGATTAGGTTGGTTTGCATAGCTGTAGAATCTTCTGATTTAGTTATATCGCCCTCGGTAACTTCTCCCTGTTTTCCCTTACATGAAAAGACCACTAGTGGCATGATTAGCAATAGTTTAAAAAAATTGAGTTTCATATTGAATATGTTTTTTTTTGCTTACCTTTGTAATGCATCACAAAATTACTCAATTGCTCCGAAAATGCAAATCAAAAAAGCCATCATAACACTGCTTCTTACTTTGACTGTAGGGCTACTACAATCTCAAAGTGTTGGATTGGTACTAAGTGGCGGTGGCGCAAAAGGGCTCTCACATATTGGAGTAATTAAAGCACTAGAAGAGAATAATATACCAATAGATTTTGTTGCAGGAACCTCTATGGGAGCAATTATAGGTGCCCTCTACGCAATAGGTATAACTCCAGACGAAATGGCATCAATATTCCGCTCAGAAGAGTTTGCCTCTTGGTATAGAGGTCAGTTCGAAAGAGGCTATGCTACCTATATTTACCGTAAAGAACCCTCTGCAGAGATGGTAAGTGTTTCACTAAAGAAGAGTGAAAATGATAAACTTGGCATAAAGCTTCCGGTAAGTTTTATCTCTCCCTACCCAATGGATTTAGCGGTAATGCAGTTATTCGCCTCTTCGGGCGCAACCGCAAATTATAACTTCGATAACTTAATGATTCCATTTCGCTGCATTGCAGCCGATATTGCAAACAAAAAACCATATACATTAAGTAAAGGAGACCTCGGCTCATCTGTAAGAGCATCAATGACTTATCCATTTCTTTTTAAGCCAATTGTCATAGACTCATTACTTATGTTCGATGGCGGCTTCTATAATAATTTCCCATGGAAAGAGATGGTAGAAGATTTTAATCCAGATTTTATTATTGGCTCAAAATGTTCAAATAACGTAATTGAACCCGATGCCGATAATATTATAAGTCAAATAGAGAACATGCTCACCATCGAAACCGACTACAGCCTGCCCAAAGAGCTAGGAATGCTCATAGATATTAAATTGAGTGGTGTTGGGCTAATGGATTTTAATAAATGTGACGAGATTATAGATATTGGTTATACAACAGCATTAGATTATATAAAAGCAATTCAAAATAGGGTAACTCGCAAAGTAACTGCTGCTCAAATACTCCAAAAAAGGATGGATTTTAGAGTACAAACCATACCACTTAGATTTAAAGAGATCTACTTTAGAGGCGATAATCTAAGCGAAAGTGAACAAGATTTTATCAGAAAAACCATTTCCAATAACAGTGAAGGGATAGTTGATTTTGAGACAGTAAAAAGAGGGTTTTACCGCGTGGTGGCAACCGGAAACATTAGCACAATGTACCCCGAAGCTATGCTCACCCAAGACTCTCTCTTTAACCTATACCTTAGAGTTACAAAAAGCCCACCTCTTAGCTTTACCATAGGAGGCAATATTTCCTCTTCTTCTCTTAACCAAGGTTATGTAGGCATGCAATACAACCAATTTTCTGCAAATCCATGGCGAGCAACAGCCGATTTTAACTTAGGTAGATACTACTCTGGGTTAAATCTTTCATTTAGGCAAGACATTGGCATTAAGCCTCTTTGGTTTTATGAAGCACAAGTTACGCTGCACCGTTTCGATTATTTTGGGGGAAGTCAAAAAACATTTTTTGCCAACCGAATACCAAGCAATATTCAAGAAACCGAATTTTTTACCACATTAAGTGCCGGAACTCCTATAAATATTGAAAAGAATATTCTAGCCAAAATAAATGTATACATAGGAAAGAACCTATACGAATACTACCAAACAGATAACTTTACATCTTACGATATACCAGATAGAACTAGATTTTCATATATCTCTCCTACCTTAAATACGGTACGCAACACCACTAATTTTAAGCAATATCCAACCCAAGGGGTAATTCAAGAATTCTCTCTTAGATACTCGCATGTCTCTGAAAGTTACGCTCCTGGAAGCACTACTCCTACAACCTCTAAACATAGCGGTAATCACAATACTTTTTCGGCTAAACTCTATTCAGAAAAATATTTTTCAATTAACAATTATCTCTCGTTAGGTATCAATACCAATATAACCCTATCTAATAGAGCCTACATGGGAGATAAAATCTCTACCTTACTATATATGCCATCTTACCAACCAAACCCGCATAGTAAGACACTGCTATTGAGTCATTATAAAGCGCCTTCATTTATAGGAGTATCAATAACGCCAATTATAAAACTTTCTGGATCTCTATTTATTCATCTTCAAGGCTCATACTTTCAACCATACAAGCAACTAGAAAAAACAGGCAGTACAGAGATAGTTTTTAGTAAGAGATACCCTAGAGGTTCCTTTATGGGTCATTTTGCTTTTGTATGGCAATCGCCGGTTGGGCCAATATCGCTTTCTGCAACTTACTATGAAAAGGGAGACGTTAAGTGGTATCCACAATTTAACATTGGCTATCAAATCTTTAAAACAAAAGCTCTTGCAAATTAATAATCTATCTTAAATGAGTGCCAACCCTTTAAAAAAGCTTGCAGGCGAAACAGCCATATATGGTTTTAGCACAATATTTGCCAGAGTTATAAACTTTGTATTTGTTCCTATTTATACCTACACTCTCACAACCGAAAGCTACGGTATTGCAACAGAATTTCTTGCATATATAGCTATTTTACAAGTGCTTTTTACACTTGGGCTAGAAACAGGATGCTTCCGTTTTGCAAACAAAAGTGAGAATCCAAATAATGTCTTTTCAAACGCGCTCCTCACTACCACAGTACTCTCTGGGCTCTTCTTTGTGTTTATGACAATTTTCTCTAAGAATATTGCTGCTTGGCTTGGATATAGGGAGTATAGTTTTGTTATTATATATGTAGCAGCCATCCTTATGATGGATTCTATCACTGCTATTTTATTTGCCAAACTAAGGTTTGAGAATAGGCCTGTTAAATTTGCAATTTTTAAAAGTATCAAAATATTAAGTGAAACATCGTTTAACATCTTACTCTTTTTTGTAGTACCAGCTTTTCTTGTTAAGAACCCAGCATCTGTACTAACTTCCTTTATCTCTCAAACACCAGACTTTACATATATCCTATTTGCAATCTTCCTTAGTGCTATAGTCTCTCTACTTATATTTATCCCCGATATCTTAAAGCTACAAATTAGATTTACCTCTAAATTATGGAAAGAGATGATGCTCTATTCACTCCCCATTATGATAGCGGGCTTGCCAGGTATTCTTAATGATTTTATTGACCGACCCCTTTTTAGATTCTTTTCTCCCAAAGGAAATAGCTGGGAATCAGATCTTGGAATATTCCAAGCAGGAGTAAAAATCTCTATGCTCATGATGCTATTTATACAGATGTTCCGTTATGCAGCCGAGCCTTTCTTTTTTTCAAATGAGAGGCAAAAAGATTCAAAGCAGCTTTACGCAAAAGTTATGGAGCACTTTACTGCATTTGGAATGCTTATTTTCTTAGGTATTATTTTTTATATAGATATACTGCAATATCTCATAGGCAGAGATTTTAGAGAAGGGCTTTCAATTGTTCCAATTATGCTCTTTTCGTATTTACTTTTGGGTATCTCTTTCAACGTCTCTATGTGGTATAAATTGTCCGGGAAAACCAAATATGCAATAATAATAACAGCATGTGGGCTTCCTGTTACACTAGTGATAAATATATTATTCATGCCAATATTCTCATATCATGCCGCTGCCTGGGCTCATCTACTTAGCTATCTAACAATGCTTGTAGTGAGTATATATTTAGGGAACAAACACTACCCCATCCCATATAGATGGAGTAAGGTTATTGGCTATATAGTATATGGGCTTGCGATGTATGTGCTTATCTTAATAATCCCAAGCAGTAATCTCAATTTTAAATATACAATAAGAACACTTCTAATCCTTATCTATATTCTAACCTATTTAAAAATTGAAAAAATATCTATATGGAAATTAAAATTTTAAATAACTCCAATTTCGAGTTACCTAACTACGCAACCCCCCACTCTGCAGGAATGGACTTAAGAGCCAACACCTCTGAAGAGATAATTATTAAACCACTCCAAAGAGTTTTAGTACCAACGGGGCTTCACATTCAACTTCCTCTGGGGTACGAGGCACAAATAAGACCTCGTAGTGGCTTAGCTATAAAACATGGAATAGGGTTGGTAAATAGCCCAGGAACAATAGATGCCGACTACAGAGGAGAGATAAAAATTATTATGGTGAACCTCTCTAATGAAGAGTTTACCCTTGTACCTGGCGAGAGAATTGCACAAATGGTTATTTCTAAATATGAAAAGGCTACTTTAACTCTGTGCGACACTCTAGACGATACAGAGCGAGGAGAAGGGGGGTTTGGCTCTACAGGAAAACATTAATCTTAATTAAATCTTTTAACGGCATATATAAAATCTAATATGAACAAGAGATCTAACTTTTACAACATAAATAATCTTTATACTATTTTTTTAAGTTCTTCCGGAGTTTGTACAGATAGCAGGCAAGTTATTCCTGGTTCTATATTCTTTGCATTGAAAGGAGATAACTTTGATGGGAATCAATTTGCAAAACAATCTATAGAGGCGGGTGCTATTTGCGCTGTTGTAGACAATCTAGATATATGCGAAAATGAAAGATATATTTATACCCAAGATGTATTAAAATGTCTACAAGATTTAGCAAAACACCACCGAAAACAATTTGCAATACCCATTATTGCCCTAACAGGATCAAATGGCAAAACTACCACCAAAGAGCTTATTTCTAGAGTTTTGTCTACAAAATACAAGGTTCTTTCCACTACTGGTAATCTTAACAACCATATAGGCGTGCCCCTTACTTTATTAAATATAGATAATACAACAGAAGTAGCTGTTATTGAAATGGGAGCTAGCGCACCGGGAGAGATAAAGCTGCTTGCAAACATAGCACAGCCTGTGGCAGGCCTAATAACAAATACGGGGAAAGCTCATCTACTTGGCTTTGGTTCCATAGAAGGTGTTAGGAAATCAAAAGGAGAGCTTTACGATTACCTTGAGAAAAATGGAGGGATTGCATTCTACAATAGTGACGACAGCCATTTAGAAAGTATGGCAGCAGCAAGAAGAGAGATGGTAGCTCTACCATATGGTATTAAAGTGTTAGAGGCAGAGCCATTAAAGCCAACATCCCAAAATCCATTCTTAAGAATCAAAATAAAAGACGGACAAATTATTAACACTCACCTTATTGGCAGCTATAACATCCCTAATATTTTAGCATCGCTTGCAGTAGGGAAATACTTTGGCACCAATCTACCTCTATCTATAGAGGCAATTGAGACATATATCCCTTCTAACAATAGATCTCAACTCATAGTGGGCAGCAGCAATACTCTTATTGTAGATGCCTATAATGCAAACCCTACAAGCATGAAAGCTGCTCTAGATAATTTTTTAGAAATTGAAGCTAATTCAAAAGGCGTTATTCTTGGAGATATGCGAGAACTTGGTTCAGACTCTCTAGAAGAGCACAAGAACATTCTAAGTATCATAGAAAAAATGAATCTTCAACATCTATTTATTGTAGGCAAAGAGTTTGCACAAGCTGCGCAAGGCAATAAATATTTTGAAGAGAGAGCTATTTTCAAAACAACCTCTAGCAGTTTAAGAGAGTATCTTTCTATTCACAAATTAGAAGATACCACTCTGTTAATTAAAGGTTCGCGAGGTGTAAAGTTAGAAACAGTTTTAGATTTACTTATTTGATTTTTTCTCCAATATCAATAAAACGGAGTTTCTTCCAAGAAAAAAAGAAAGCAAAAACAATACTCCCTCTGTATATAGAGTTTATCTTTACAGAGGTGAGTTTTTTATCTCTCGTTATATTTTTCTTTAAAGTCCAAAATTCTTTATAGGCTTTAAATACGCTATTGAAAAAATGTTTTTTACCTTGTAAAAGGTATAGCATGGCCGATAGGCAATCCATCATAATCCTCAATATAAACACTCCCCATAAACGATTACTGGGTAAGTTTTTATACAACATTAAGAGATTATTTCTATATGGAAGCTTTGTATAGAAAAATAAATCACAAATGGAATT
>CAZHHY010000046.1:0-12281 GCA_964532375.1 uncultured Muribaculaceae bacterium | reverse complement strand
GCTGTCTGCTTCTTTATTTCTTTAAGCCTTTCGGCTGATTCTCTTTTTCGAGCTCCCATTATTGTGAATTTCTTTTACTCATTAATAAAATTAACGATTACCCGAGTGACCTTTGAAGGTACGAGTTGGTGCAAACTCACCAAACTTGTGCCCTACCATATTCTCGGTTACATATACCGGAATAAACTTATTTCCGTTGTGAACCGCAATAGTGTGGCCTACAAAGTCCGGTGATATCATGCTGGCTCTAGACCAGGTCTTGATGACCTCCTTCTTACCAGCCTCATTCTGGGCTAGAATTCTCTTCTCGAGACTAGCCTGTATATAAGGTCCTTTTTTTAGTGAACGACTCATAATTCTCTTTTCAGTTTAATCCGTTATTTTTTCCTTCTTTCAATGATGAATTTTTTGCTAGTTTTTTTAGGATCGCGTGTTTTGAATCCTTTAGCTAACAAACCTTTTCTCGAACGAGGATGTCCTCCCGAGGCACGACCTTCACCACCACCCATCGGGTGATCTACTGGGTTCATAGCCACACCGCGTACGCGAGGGCGTCTACCCATCCAGCGGCGTCTTCCCGCTTTTCCAGATGACTCTTGGTTATGATCTGAGTTAGATACAGTTCCAATAGTTGCACGACAAGAAGTTAATACCATTCTTACTTCACCCGAAGGTAGTTTGAGAATAGCATGCTTTCCTTCTCTTGCAGCTAGCTGAGCATAAGTTCCAGCACTTCTTGCCATTGCGGCTCCTTGTCCTGGACGTAACTCAATATTATGAACTACTGTACCCAACGGTATTTCTGAAAGAAGTAGAGTGTTACCAATTTCGGGTGCAACTCCGGGGCCCGAAGATAAAACCTGACCCACCTTAATTCCGTTAGGAGCAATAATATAGCGTTTTTCACCGTCGGTATATGCTACAAGTGCAATACGAGCACTCCTGTTAGGGTCGTACTCGATAGTCTTAACTGTAGCAGTATAGTTATCCTTATCTCTAAGGAAGTCAATAATACGATACATTCTTTTATGACCACCTCCGACATTTCTTATTGTCATTTTTCCGCGAGCATTTCTGCCACCCGATTTTTTAAGAGGCGCCATAAGCGACTTTTCGGGAGTAGAACAGGTAATCTCTGTAAATGCGCTAATTGCTTTATGTCTTGTACCGGGTGTAACCGGTTTGAATTTGCGTATTGCCATGGATTTAAATATTACTGTAGAAATCAATCTTATCTTCTCCGGCCAGAGTTACAATCGCTTTTTTATAGTGATTTGCTCGACCTGCCAACAATCCCGCTTTTGTAAAGCGGCTTTTACGTTTACCGTAGTAGTTAATAGTATTTACATCAGATACCTTTACTCCGTACATCTCTTCAACCGCGTTTCTTATTTGCAATTTATTTGCAAAACGGTCTACAATAAAACCGTAACGATTCAACTTTTCGCCCTGAATCGTCATCTTTTCTGTTACTATAGGCTTAATTAAAATTTCCATCGATCTACGGGTTAATTATTTCCATTATTTCCTTGAATAATCTCCTGAACTCCTTCCATAAATACTAGGGAGGTAGAGTTTACAACGTCATAGGTACTAATTTCATTTACATTAATAACTTTAACGTTAGGTAGATTACGAGAAGATAAATAAATGTTACTCATATATTCAGGGAGTACAAAAAGAACTTTTCTGTCGTTAATTTTAAGATTTTTAATGATATTCATAAAATCTTTAGTTTTAGGCGTTTCAATTGTAAAGTTCTCTACAACTCTTAATGAGTCTTCTTTAACTTTATATGAAAGTGCCGAGAAACGAGCTAGTTGCTTTAATTTTCTGTTAAGTTTAAAACCGTAGTCTCTTGGTCTTGGACCAAAAACTCGGCCACCACCTACAAAGATATTAGCTTTTCTACTTCCGTGACGCGCACCACCCGAACCTTTTTGTTTAACAACCTTCTTGGTACTGTAACTTACTTCCCACTTTTCCTTAGTCTTGTGAGTTCCTTGGCGTTGATTCGCCAAATACTGTTTCACATCTAGGTAAATAGCGTGGTCATTTGGCTCAATGCCAAATATACTTGGATCTAGAGTCACAACTTTTCCTGACTCCGTTCCATCAATTTTGTAAACTGATAATTCCATATCCGCTTAGTCCTCCAAGATTACATAAGAACCTTTAGCTCCGGGAACAGATCCCTTTACTATTAAAAGATTATTCTCTGGAATAACCTTCAAAACTCTAAGATTCTGAATTTGTACCTGATCGCCACCCATTCGGCCGGCCATTTTTTTACCTTTAAATACTCTAGAAGGCCAAGAAGCTGCGCCAATCGAACCGGGAGCACGAAGTCTATTGTGCTGTCCGTGGGTTTGACCACCTACTCCTGCGAAACCATGGCGTTTCACAACACCTTGGAATCCTTTACCTTTAGATATACCTGTTACGTCTACCCAGTCAAGCAAATCATTACTGAAAATGTCGCCTACTGTTACTGTGTCGCCTAAGTTAAGCTCAATTTCAAACTCCATAGGGAATTCAACAATTTTACGCTTAGGTGTGGTGTTTGCCTTTTTGAAGTGGCCTAGTTGCCCTCCGCTGGTGTGTTTCTCTTTTTTTTCGTCATAGGCAAGTTGTACAGCGGCATAACCATCCTTTTCTACTGTACGAATTTGCGTAACTACACACGGACCAGCCTCAATAACGGTGCATGGGATATTTTTCCCATCGGCACCAAAAACGGAAGTCATTCCGATCTTCCTTCCAATTAATCCAGACATTGGTTTTTAATTCGGTGTTTTTTAATTAGTTAATAATCCCGCATAATTTGCGGGCTGCAAAGATACAATAAAATCTTAAGGATACAATAGATAACTCAATTAAATTCCCACCAAACAACTAGGGAAAAGCAAAATTAAAAGAGGATTTTAAAAAAGAAAAGCTACAAATTAAAAAAGCTTTACATCAGATAAAAATCAGAATTTTTAGAAAATACAACCCAAAAGAACTCTTTAAGCCAAAAGCAAGCCCAGGTTAGAAATGATTAATTTAACTGCTATTGCTAAAAGAATTATTCCAAAAAATTTTCGCATAACATAGATGCCCCCCTTACCAATCTTTCTAGAAATAAAACCAATATTGCTTAATACAAAATATACAATAACAATATTGAGCAAAAGAGCAATAATAATATTAGCAATATCATACTCGGCCCTCAAAGAGAGTAAAGTAGTGAAAGATGCCGCTCCCGCTATAAGTGGAAAAACAATAGGAACTATGGTTGCCGAGTCTGTTGGTCCGTCGTCTTTAAAAATTTGTATGCCAAAGATCATCTCAATCGCAAGCACCAATAGCACCAAACCACCAGCAATAGCGAAAGAAGAGATATCTACCCCAAACAGAGCCAACATAGCTTGCCCCACAAACAAGAAGCTCACCAAAATTGCAAAAGAGATAACAGCAGCCCTCCAAGCACTAAAGCTCTTCTTCTGCTCTTTCATCCCAACAATAATTGGAACAGATCCCAAAATATCGATAACTGCAAACATTACAATGAAAGCACTAAAAATCTCTTTTACACTCAAATTCATATCCAAAATTTTCACAAATATAGTAAACAAAATTTTCATCGCCGTGGTTTTTAGCATCTACCTGGTAATCAGGAAAATTTTCATCGCCGTGGTTTTTAGCATCTGCCTGGTAATCAGGCATGCACATTTTCATCGCCGTGGTTTTTAGCATCTAAATGATTAATCATACACAATTCTTTCGCTCTGATTTTTGTAAAATTTAACAAAAACTTATATATTTGACTTTAATCAAAATGAGAGAGAGATGGAAGGGTTCGAAAAAAAATCAACTGAAAAACTTTTTAGTAGTCAAGCAAAGCCTCGCATACAGGCTGGTAACATTCATTTTTGTGCACGTGGCAATTGCCGCAAAGTAATATTTCTTGAAGATGAAGATAAAATTGAATTTTTAAGAAGGTGTAAAAGAGCCTGCACTCTTTATGATACACAGATAGAAGCATTTGTGATTATGGACAATCATGTTCACCTGCAACTTATAACAACCCAGGTCACAAATTTTGCAACATGGCTTCTCCGCGGATACTCTTTTTGGTACAACAGAAAATACTCGCTTTCAGACAAACTGTTTAGGTCTCCTTTTATGAGTTATTGCAAATTTAGCGATGAATGGAGATTGAACAGTATATTTTACATACTTGCAAACCCAGTTAAAGCAGGAATGTGCAATTCTATAAAAGATTATAAATGGAGCTCATACCATTTAATGTATATGAATAGAGGTCTTACAAAAAACCATATAAACATAGAAACTTCATTCATTTATAACAATTACAAAAGTATTGAAAAATTTGATAATGCTCTGGATGAATATATTGTTGCATCGCAAGACATATTAAACACAGAGGAAGAGAGAAATATTGAAGTAGGAGATGTTAGAGATATTGATGGCTGTTCTGGTACAATTTCAGATACAGCTTCCAATTATTCTAATATAGACAAATTAAACTTCAACACTAGAAATAGGGTCCCAACTTATGAAGTTATCAATTATTTAAATAAAATACTTGGAATTAGAGAATTACATACACTCAGCTTAGAGGAGCAAAAAAAAGTAATAATTACTCTCAAAGAACAAACTGGGGCAAGCTACGTACAGCTGGCCAGTATTTTTGATGAAAATTATGAATATATTCGAAGAATTTTCAGAAAAAACTAAATATCGTATTTGTAATCTGATCTTTTAAAAGAGAAAAAGTGCTCGGAACGGGAATCGAACCCGTACAGGCATTTCTGCCTACAGGATTTTAAGTCCTGCGTGTCTACCTATTCCACCACCCGAGCCCTTATTTCAAAGAAGTGACATTGCCACTATTTTTTATTGGTGCGATAAATATCGCAGTTTGCTTGGTGCGACAAAAGTCGCATTTTATCTAAAAAAGCCTCTCCATTTATAAGAGCGGAGAGGCTTTTGCAGAGCAGAAAACGAGACTCGAACTCGCGACCCTAACCTTGGCAAGGTTATGCTCTACCAACTGAGCTATTTCTGCATTTGGGACTGCAAAAGTAATAAAATTTTTAATCGTTCCAAAAAAAATTGATAGTTATCACTAATAAAAAAAATATTCCTGAGTATTCGCAAAAAAAATCTATCCAAATCAATCCTTATTAGATCTACATCGCACTTTTTGTAAACAAAACATCATAAATCCTTAACTATTAGATTCACAGAGTGTTGTTAAAAACCACGGCGATAAAATCACAGATGCCTAATTATCAACGACATGTTAAAAACCACGGCGATGAAATCACAGATGCCAGACTATCAGCGACATGTTAAAAACCACGGCGATGAAATCACAGATGCTTGACTATCAAAGACATGCTAAAAACCACAGCGATGAAAGTTAGATGACTGTGTCGAATTGTTTTAGGAAGCGAATGTCGTTTTCAAAATAGTGGCGTAGGTCTTTTACTTGCCATTTGAGCATTGCTATGCGTTCTACTCCCATACCAAAAGCAAAACCAGTGTAAATAGTACTGTCTATTCCATTT
The DNA here is from genome assembly GCA_964532375.1 of uncultured Muribaculaceae bacterium. GTDB lineage: Bacteria > Bacteroidota > Bacteroidia > Bacteroidales > UBA932 > Bact-08. The sequence continues at coordinate 6,702 of CAZHHY010000046.1, read as the reverse complement.
GCCTCTAAAACTGCAGGGTCTACCATTCCGCAGCCCATAATTTCTAGCCAGCCGGTTCCCTTGCAAATGTTGCAACCAGTACCTTTACATATGTTGCAACTCACATCTACCTCGGCACTAGGCTCTGTAAACGGGAAATAAGATGGGCGCAAACGAATTTGAGCATCATCGCCAAACATTTCACGGGCAAAAAGAAGTACCGCTTGTTTAAGATCGGCAAAAGAGACGTTCTTGTCTATATATAAACCCTCTACCTGATGAAAGATGCAGTGGGCTCTTGCAGAGATTGCCTCGTTTCTAAAAACTCGGCCAGGGCAAACAATTCTAATAGGCAAAGGCATCTTTTCCATTGCACGCACCTGAACAGAACTTGTGTGAGTACGTAAAAGTACAGGATTCTGGCCCTCAGTAATAAAGAAAGTATCTTGCATATCGCGAGCAGGGTGCTCTGGTGGGAAATTAAGCGCGCCAAACACATGCCAGTCATCTTCAATCTCTGGCCCCTTAGCAACAGTATATCCAAACTTATTGAATATAGAGACAATCTCATCCATAGTAACGGAGATAGGATGCCTAGCGCCAAGCTCAACAATGTCGCCCGGCTTGGTAAGATCATAAACACTATCTACTGGCTGAGCATTAGCCTCGGCATACAACCTAAGCTCTTCAATCTTTTGGCCCGCTGCAATCTTAAGCTTGTTTAGAATTTGACCCAACTCTTTTTTTTGCTCGGGCAAAACATCACGAAATTCATCAAAAAGCTGAGTAACAGATCCTTTTTTACCAAGTAATTTAACGCGAATTTCTTCAATCTCTGGGCCCCTCTGAGCCTTAATCTCTGCTATTTGAGCAAGCAATTGCTCTATTTTATCTTTCATTACTAATGATCTACAATTTATAATTCCCAACTCTAACAACTGAATTTAAACCTAATGACTAAATTTTTAGTCTAGTGTGTTATATACAAGTTTAAGAGTGCAAAGTTACTAATTCTTTCCAAGCTGTGAAAGAACCTCTTTTACCGCTCTCTCTAACTGAGGGTCTTTAGATTCTAAGCGGTCTTTAAAAGTATTCTTAACATAAATATCTGGGGTAACACCCTCTACCTCCATATCTTTACCATCTAGAGTATAACAACCCCAAGCAGGCAATCTAACATTAGATCCATCTATGAGCATAGCCCCCGAAGTAAAGATTATCCAACGATAAGTCTCTGTACCAACAAGCGTAGCTAAAGATAAAGTCTTGATTCCATTAGCAGTAACCTCGGCATCACTCAAACTCCTTTCATTAATCAGCACAACCAAAGGTTTATTTGCAGGAGTAACATTTGGGTGAGAAATTTTAGGATTATCTCTATGGCTCCAACGGAAGTTCTCACGAGAAGCGAGCATATCCAAAACCTCTTTATGAACATTACCTCCATTATTAAAACGCAAATCTAGAATCAAAGCATCTTTATGCACAGCATAGGTATTCATTGCTATTATAAAAGCCTCCAAAGATTCACTAGACATATCACTCATATGAATATAGGCAGCCCTGCCCCCCGATAGCTCAGTTGCCCTAGCTCTGTTTAAATCTGCCCATTCGGTATGAAGCAAAGCACGCAATGCCGAGGCTTTAAAAGTATGTAATTTAACTTCAAACACTTTGTTTGCAGCAGTAACAGCAGCACCAGCAGCAGCAGTAGCTTTAGCTCCAATCCTCTCAAAGCCAAGCACCATCTCTTCTTGCCTAGTAACTGTAGAAAAATAGAACTCCCTATTACGTAAAGAGTCTACAGCAACGCCATTTACAGAAACCAATCTATCTCCCTTCAAAAGAGGATTCTCTTCAAAATCTGCAACAGAGCCTGAAACAATCCTATCCAATACATATGGGTTCTTCTCGTCAAACATAAGCCCAGTAGCATTAGTAACGTACTGCACCGAAGATGATTCGTCTCTACCAGAAGTAGAAAAACCCATATGTGAAGAGTTCAACTCATTAAGCATATCATTCAATAGAGTACGCAAATTATCTCTTGTAACCACATAAGGCAAAAACGAAGCATAATAATCTCTTTTAGCCTTCCAATCTACACCGTGAAATTTCACATCATAGAAATTCTGCTCCAACGTAGCCCAAACCTCATAAAACATCTGATTAAACTCATCATGAATATTTTTATCGAACTTGTGTTTAAAGCTAATTGCAGTTGCCACACCACCAATAGGATCTATCTTATAAACTCCACCAGGGCCAATACCATATAAATCATTACCACCTCTATCATATGAAAATATCATAGCAGCATCTTTAATTTTTTTAGGCGCCGCCTGGTCCCAATCCTTAATCTCCTGCACATAAAGTCCCATAGTTCCTTCGTGGGTAGAGTTAAAAAGTATGAAATTTCTCTCGCCCACACTCATCAAATAAGGAGCACTCTGAATACCCCCTCTCACAACAGTCTCATACCGCCTTTGAATGTTTTCAAGGTCAATAACTGCCGAGGTATTTTTAGCAGCCAAACTATTATTTACCAAGGTGTTGCTTGCCGAGATTTTACCATTTGCGACAATCCTAGTTTTTTTTGACGATTTTGACGGAGCAGATTTTGCAGCAGTTTGCTTTGCCGAGGCTGTGTCCTTCGCAGCAAAAAGCTTACTAAACTCGTCGCTCTTTAGTGGAGCCGAAAGCTTAAAAAGAGGAACTTTATAAAGAGTCATAGAGGCACCCCTTGGGAATGAAGCATTCATCCTATTCGACAAGAAATAAAGATCTCTATCCTTTGCACCAAAAACAGGGTCTCCCTCGGCGTTTGCCGAATTTGTTATATTAATACAGCTATCTTTTAACAAATCATATACATAAACATCTCTCTCGAAAAGATTCACAGCACAATAGGTTATAAACCGTTGGTCGTTAGAAAATGAGATAGAGTAATTTTGGAAAGCCCAAAACTCATGTTTAGAAAGCTCCTTAACTCCACCAGATTTTACGTCTAACAACATAACAGACCCACCACCGTTTATAAAAGCAATCTTATCATTTTTAAGAGAATGAGTTAAGGAACGAATGGAAGCCTCGGGAGTATAAACAGCTTTCTCATTCTCTTTAACAATTACATTTTGAGAGAATAAACCCGTATACCCACCATTAGTTCTAGTATAATATACCGTCTTACTATCTGGTGCCCAAACAATCTCTTTCACCCTCTGGTCCATAGGAGTATTAATAGGAGTAATAAAATTACCCTTAGCATCACTTACAAACAACAGCCCCCTAGAAGCAAACGCTATCTTTTTACCATCGGGCGATATTGCAAAAGCATCGGGGCGGCCAACTTCTAAAGAAGTACTAGCAACAGTAGAACTTTTTGCTAACTCAATAGCAGGCTCATAAACCTCACCCGAACCAGTATCTAAAACAAATATCTTATACCCCTTCAAAAAAACAATCTTAGAACCACCAGCACTAATAGATGGGTACTGTATAGACTCATCAAAAGAAGTAAGATATTTACCATCTCTAAATCTAACAATATTTGCCTCGCCATTTTGCTGGTCACTAACATAATACAAATTACCAGAAAGATCTACCATAGGCCAAATATCCTTACCCCTATACTCAGTAAGAATTTTAAACTCTTTAGTTTTAGGATTCCAGCTCTTAATATCAGGATTATGATCTCCCCTATATCCTTTACGAGTAGCAAACCTATAACTCTCTGTAGACTCATTAAAATAGAACTCACCTGTAACACCATTCACAGCCAAGTTTGCGATAGTATTGTAGTAGTGAGGAAAAAGCCTCTCTGGAGTTCCACCAGTAACGTTCACTTTATAGGCACTAATTGAATTATATCTATTAGATTCAAAATAGATAAATTTAGAATCGGCACTCCAACACACCGGGCTATCTTGGTCTTCATGAAAAGTGAGTTGTTTAATCTCGCCACCTTTTAAAGGCACCACATATACATTCTTATTGCCTTGTTCATTAGAAGAAAAAGCAAGAAGCTTTCCATCAGGAGAAACCTTAGGGTCACTCTCTATGCCTCCCATAGATATCACTTTAAGAGCTAGCCCTCCTTTAGTAGCTACCCTAAAAATATCGCCACCATAAGAGAAATAGATCTCACTTCCATCTGGAGTTAGAGACGGTGCACTAGCAAAGTACAATCCCTGTAGGTTGGAGGTTTTTTGTGAAGGAGCGGTCTCTTGTGAATGCAGAGTTTTCACATTAGAAGAGAGTGCAGCCAAAAGAGCCACAGCAAAAAAGAATAGACGCAACATGTTATTAATATTTTAAGTTTTAAGTCAATCCAAAAAAACAGATCACCCCTAGCTCTACTACAATCCAGTTAAATCCAAGCCTTACCACAACCCACTCAACACCTCGGCCTAACCAAACCCTACTTACCCCTAGGCCTACCGCAACCTATTCAACAGCTGCCCTTCTTAAAGGCATAGTCATGCAACGGGCACCACCACCACCGCGAGGTAACTCAGATCCATCAATTGTAATAACGCACAACTTACTGTCGTTAATATCTCGCTTGTTATTAATCACGTCCCACGCAGAAATAATATCGAACCCATGTTTGGCAAGTTCATTCAAAGTATGAACGTTACGGGCATAAGACATAACCTTACCAGGTGCCAAAGCAAAAAAGTTGGCGCCACTATGCCACTGCTCTCGCTCTTGGTTCCACTCATCGGCACTGCCACCGCAAATAATTGGTTCTACCTCCATACCCAGTTTTTTCAAAATAGAAGGAATGTTATTCACAGATTTTATCTTAGATACCTTGCCGTTTTCTATAATCATATGGACAGTTTGGTATTGATTATCAGATAAAATAAGAGGTTCGTGAACCATTGCCTTGTCTTTATCTAGCAAAGTAAACACCATGTCTAAATGGATAAAAGATTCAGGAGATGGTGGCAACTGCTGAACAATAACATTCATCTTACCCTTGCAACCAGTCTTGCATAACCTATTAATGAGCATATCTATTCCCAAACTACTTGTGCGTGAACCGTTACCTAACAAAAGCACATCTTCTCTGGCAACAAGAATATCGCCACCTTCCATAAAAATGTCGTTATTGCCTGGCTGGAAATCATGAGCATTTATAATTTCACAATCAAAAATTCGCTTTTTACGAAACAGAGCCTCATTAATCAAAGATTCACGCATACGAACCTTGCTTGCCATCTTACATACCAAAAGTTTATTTCCAATAGTTACCGAAGCATCTCTTGTAAAATAATAGTTGTAAAGTGGCGGTAAAGCGTAGTATTCATCTTTAAGAAAAGCGGTTAGAGTATTTATTTTTGCAGGTAGCCCCTCTATAAGCACCCTTGCCAAAGCTTTTGGAGAAATCTCCATTAGGTATTCAAAATAGTCTGTAACATTCTCGCTAACACATATTTTTCCTACAAGCGCTTCTCTTTCATTGTGGTCTTCTAGCAGCTTTTCTAGAAGATCTTTTACCTGATAGGTCTTTGTGAATTTATTAAGTACTCCAGAAACCTGTTCGTACTCCTTTTGTGCTATAGATAAATTTAGAATATCGCTATAAAGAGCTCTTTGAGCAATTTCTGGGGTCATATTCTCTACCTCGGGCCCTGGTGTATGCAATAATACTGCTTCTAGTTTCCCAACCTCAGATCTTACATCTACTGAAATCAAATTTTGACTCATAAATTTTTAATTATCCTTTGACTATTTTATAAATATTTACCTAAGCCATTCAAAGTCATCTCGGCAAGCAATGTTTTGTAAGCCGATTTATCTCTTGGGCAAATTAACAATAAATCTTCTGTATTAACTACCATGAAGTTATCTAGCCCTGCAGCAACAATTACTTTTTTATTCTCTTCAGAAATAACAATAGAATTAGATACATCTCTTAAAAGAGATTCGGGGCAGTTAATGTGGTTATTCTCTTGGTCTTTAGGCTTATAGGAATATAGAGCATCCCAAGTTCCAAGGTCTGACCAACCAAACGATACTGGGTATACAACCGCCTTATCTGTCTTTTCCATGATTCCATAATCTATAGAAATACTTTTACACTCGTCGTATGCCTTGTCTACAAGCAACTGCTCTTCAGGAGTATAGTAATGCTCTGCAATCTCTCCAAACAAGATAGACATCTCACTTTGATGCGCTTCCAATTCATGTATAATAGATTTCAAATTCCAGATAAAAATACCCGAATTCCATAAAAACTCTCCACTATTTACAAACACCTCTGCCAAATCTGCAGTAGGCTTCTCGGTAAACGTTTTAACATTATAGGCTAAATTGCCATTAATACTCAAATGTGAGTTTTTATTTGCTTGAATATAGCCATAGGCAGTCTCTGGCCTATTTGGCTTAACTCCCAAAGTTATTAGCACATCGTTTTTAGAGGCATAATCTAGCCCATTTAAAACAGTCTCGGCAAAAAGAGAGTCATTGGTAATTAAATGATCAGAAGGTGTTACCACAACAGAAGCATTCGGGTTTACTTGCAATAACTTATAGGTAGCATATGCCATGCAAGGCGCAGTATTTCTACGATATGGTTCTAATAAAAGATTGTCTTTTTTAAGCATAGGTAACTGTTGCTCTACCAAATCTTTATATTGTGCCGAGGTTACTACCAAAATGTTATCTGTAGGGACAACTTTAGCAAATCTATCAAATGTTTGCTGAATAAATGTT